>SLJA01000104.1 GCA_007135355.1 Wenzhouxiangella sp. | reverse complement strand
GGGCTGCGTTCCGCTCGCTTGAATTGGCGACGGCCAGTCCTGCACTCGCGCGCCTTGCCCACAACGCTTGTGCGACGGCTGAGCGTTACCTAATTAGCCGCATGGCCCACTAGCCCCTCAAACTGCCCGCGCCAGCTGCAACACCGGGGCGAAGAAAATCATCAGGATGAAAATCGCCACGAGCAGGTAGACCACGGTGGTGATCGGGCGGCGTTGCAGATGGGTCCAGAAGGTCTCGGCCCGACCCTCGCGCCGGGCCTGCTCCAGTTCGGCGCGCACGCGCCGGCTGCGCTCGGCCTGGTAGTCGTCCATCAGCGCGCGAGCACGCGGAAAGTCTTCCACCTGACGCAGCCAGATGCCGCCGGCGGTGATGCCGAATGGCCCCACCGGCGTGCGGTAATGCTCAATGCCGTGTTGTTCCATCAGCTCGGCCACCTCGTGCGCTTCCTCTTCGGTGACGTTGCGCAAGTTGAGCAGCAGCTTGGGCATCAGGGCTTACTCGGAGTTGCGCGCCGCCTCGTCGGCCAGCAGGCGCTCACCAGAGCCGAAAGACACCGGTGATTGGGCCGCCAGCCAGGCGAATACGGCATAAGCCGCGGCGTTCTGGGCCAGTTCCTCGGGGTCGATCTTGTCCAGGGTGTCGTTTTCGGTGTGGTGGTAGTCGAAATAGGTGGTGCCGTCCTGACGCAGGTCGACCGCGGCCATGCCGAATGGGGCCGAAGGAATGAAGTCGGGCCCGCCCATGGCGCGGCGGCCACCCAGTGCTATCCCTAAGGGCGCGAGCTCGTTCTGGATGGCCTCGATCACCGGCCAGGCCTCGTCACTGACCCGCGCGGCGATTTCGTAGATGGGGCCGGCACCAAAGTCCGACTCGGCGCCAACCTGGATGTTGTGGAAGTTGTCGGCGTTTTCTTCCGCCCACACGCGCCCGCCCCACAGGCCGATTTCCTCGGCGGCGAAGTAGATGATGTGAATGGAGCGATCCGGCCGGCGGTCCAGGTCCAGGATCAGGCGTCCGGCCTCGGTGATGATGGCAATCCCCGCGCCGTCATCCAGCGCGCCGGTGCCGACATCCCAGGAATCCAGGTGCGCGCCGAGAGCGACGATCTGCTCCGGGTACTTCGCCCCGGTGATCTCGGCGATCACATTGTGCGAGGTGTAGGCCTCGACGAACTCGGCGTCGACCTCGACCAGCGCGCGGACCGGCTCGCCCATGTCAATCAGGCGCTCCAGGCGGTCGGCATCCGGGTTGGAAATGGCCACCGCCGGTAGCGCCCGGGTGTCGGCGTCGAAGCGCTGGGTGCCGGTGTGGGCGAAGCGGTTGCGCGAGGTGCCGATGGAGCGGATCATCAGCGCCGAGCCGCCCTTTTGCGCGGCCACGCGCGCGCCGATGGAGCGCGCCTGCACGGCCGGGCCGTAGCCGGATCCATCACGCGCAGCTTCCATGCGGTTGCGGATGAACACGATGCGGCCCTCGACTTGCGAGCGATCGGCTGCCTCCAGGTCGGCCAGGGTATCGAACATGACCACCTCGGCCTCGATGCCACCTTGCGGCGTGGCTGGCGAAAAGCCCAGCGCCAGGGTCACCATGTCAAACTCGACCGGCGCCGTGACCACGGCGCGCTCAAGCTTGCGGTGCCAGGTCGGGAAGGTCACCGGCTGCAGCCAGACGCGGTCGAAACCGGTTTCGTTGAGCAAGCTTTCAGCCCAGGCCACGGCGCGGGCGTCGGCCTCGGTGCCGGCCATGCGCGGGCCGATGCGGGTGGTCAGGTCGGCGACCACATCAAAGCCGCCGTCGCGCGCCAGTGCCCGTTCGCGCAACTCACGGGCGGTGTTCAGGTCTTGTTCGCTGAACAGATCGGCCACGGCCGGCGACAACAGCAGGGCGCCCAAGGCAAACATCAGGATTTTCTTCATGCGGTTCCGTTTCCTCCAATGAATTGGGTAACGCCTTCCAGAAACATCTGCACGGCAATGGCCACCAGCAGCATACCCATCAGGCGTTCGGTGGCGATCAGGCCGCGCTGGCCCAGCAATCGTTTGAGTTGCGGCGCGGCCAGCAGGATCACGGCGGTCGCGCCCCACGCGATCAGCACCGCCAGGGTCCAGATCCCCAATCGACCCGGCTCGGCCGTGGCCAGCAGCAACAGAATGGCCATGGCGCTGGGGCCGGCAATCATTGGCACGGCCAGCGGCACCAGAAAAGGTTCATCGTGATCGTCGTCGTAGTCGTCACGCATTGAGCGCGGCACCGGGAAGATCATCTTCAGCGCGATCAGAAACAGAATGATGCCGCCGGCCACGCTGATCGAGGCCTGGCTCAAACCGAGGAAGGCCAGTACATAGCGGCCGGCGAACAGAAAGGCCAGCAGCAGGATCAAGGCCAGGATCAACTCGCGGATCAACACCTTGTAGCGCCGCTCGGGGGCAACCTTGTCGAGCACGGCAAGAAAGATCGGGATGTTGCCGAGCGGGTCCATGACCACGAACAGCAAAACCGTGGCGCCGATCAAGTCCATTGCTGCTGTACGCTCCTAAAACGAAGTAAAAAGAGCCCCCTGATCCGCATCGGGCTAGGCCGGCTCGGACTGGTGCCCGCCGTCATTGCCGTTGCCGGGCAGAAGCGGCTCGAGGTGCTTCAGCGCCCGCACGTAGACGCGGCGCTTGAAAGTAATGACATGGTTGGCCGGATACCAGAAATCAACCCAGCGGTAGCGGTCGAATTCCGGATGTGCAACCGAATCGAGCCGAAAGGCATCGTCCTCGGCCAGGAAGTGTAGCAGGAACCACACCTGCTTCTGGCCCACACAGACCGGCTTTTGATGACGACGGCGGTAGCGTTTCGGCAGGCGGTAGCGCAGCCAGCCCGGGGTCGAACCGAGCACGCGCACATGTTCCGGGTGCAGACCGGTCTCTTCGGTCAGTTCCCGGTACATCGCCTCGATCGGCGTTTCGTCTGTGTTCATGCCGCCCTGGGGAAACTGCCAGCCGTCCTGTCCGGCGCGCCGGGCCCAGAACACTCGACCGTCATCCCTGGCCAGCACAATACCCACATTGGGGCGGAAACCGTCCGGGTCTATCATCGCTATCGCTTGTGGCGGTCCGGTTGTGGTACCGTTCCGCGAAATTTCAACTGCCGGAAATGTTAATCAATTCACCGCTTTCTTGCCAGTCATACCGGTCATGACGCGCACGCTGATCTGGCTGGGCCTGGCCGCCCTGGCACCCTTGAGCCTGCTGCTGGCCCTGAGCTGGGGCAGCGCCGGCTGGGTTTGGCCGTGGACCGATGATGCGGCCATGCAGCGTGTGGTGCTGGAACTCAGACTACCGCGCGCGGTGGCCGCGCTGGTCACCGGCGCCCTGCTGGCGGTCGCCGGCTGCCTGATGCAGGTACTGCTGCGCAACCCGCTGGCCGACCCTTATGTGCTCGGCATTTCCGGTGGGGCGGCGGTCTTTGCCCTGCTCGGGATGAGCCTGGGCTTGAGCTTGCTGCCGGTTCCCCTGCTGGCTTTTGCCGGCGCCCTGTTGACCATGATCCTGGTGTTCGTGCTGGCCCGCGGCCAGGGGCCTTGGAGCACCACCCGCGTACTGCTGACCGGGGTGGTGCTGGCGGCCGGCTGGGGTGCGGTGATTTCGCTGATCCTGGCGCTGGGGCCAGACGCGTCCCTGCGCAGCATGCTGTTCTGGCTGATGGGCGATCTGAGCTACGCCGGCCTGTCGCTGTGGTGGCTGTTGCCGCTGGTGCTGGGACTGGCCTTGCTGTGGCTGCGCGCGCGCAGCCTGAATGTCATGGCCGGGGGTGAGTTGCAGGCGGCTCTGCTGGGCGAGTCCAGCAAGCGGCGATTCTGGGAGATCTACCTCGTCGCCTCGCTGCTGACTGCGTTGGCCGTGTCGATCGCCGGCGCCATTGGCTTTGTCGGCCTGATCGTGCCGCACCTGATGCGCCTGCTCATCGGCGCCGACCATCGCCGCCTGTTGCCGGCCGCGGCCCTCTTCGGCGGTGCCTTCCTGGTACTGGCCGACACGGTCGCGCGCAGTGCCTTGGGCCCCCGCCAGCTCCCAGTGGGTGTGCTGACCGCGCTGATCGGCGTGCCGCTGTTTCTGCTGCTGCTCAACCGGGCGGTGAAGATTCGCTGATGGGCGCTCCCGACGACCCACTGCTGCTGCAGACCAAAGCACTGTCAGTGCAAAT
>SLJA01000100.1 GCA_007135355.1 Wenzhouxiangella sp. | reverse complement strand
CTTGTAGGTGGGCAGTTCGATCAGCAGCGGAATGGCCCGCCCGCGCAGCAAGGTGCCGCGAATGGCGACCGAACAGACGAAGGCGGCCAGGATGCCGAGAAAGTAGGCGCCTGCAAACACGACGCCGGCCAGAACGGGCCGGTCGGCAAACAGCATGGCGGTGACCATGATGTAGACCGGAATACGCGCCGAGCAGGAAAACAAGGGCAGCACGAGCATGGTCGCCAGTCGATCGCGCGGGTTGTCGATGGTGCGCGTGCTCATGATGGCCGGAATGGCGCAGGCATGGGCCGACAGCATCGGCACAAACGCCCGGCCGGGCAGGCCGGCCCGGACCATGTATCGGTCGACCACAAAGGCCGCGCGGGCCAGGTAGCCGGTGTCTTCCAGGATCGAAATCAGAAAAAACAGGATAAAAATCTGCGGCAGGAAGATCAGCGTGCCGCCCAGCGCGGAGATCACGCCGTCAACGATCAGGCTGCCCAGCAGATTGTCCGGCAGCCAGGCGGATGCCCCGGCGGCGAGGCCGGCAAAGCCTTGGTCAATCCAGTCCATCGGGATTTCAGCCAGCATGAAAATCGCCTGAAACAGCGCCGCCATGATGACCACGAAGGCAAGCAGGCCCGACAGCGGATGAGTCAGCCAGCGATCCAGAAAATCCGTGACTGGCGAGTCACGCAAGCTCGCATCAGCACCGGCGCGGGCGCTGACTTCCTCGGCCCAGGCATAGCGGGTGGCCGGTTCGCAGCCTTTGCAGGACAGGCAGGCCGGGCAGGGTGCTAACTCGCATTCGGATGGGCCGATCAGCGCGGCGCGCAAGTCATCAAGGCCTTCGCCACGCCGCGCGCTGAGCGGAATCACGCGCGCGCCCAATTCTTCAGACAGCTGCGCATGATCCAGGCGCAGCTTGCGGCGCTCGACCAGGTCCATCATGTTCAAGGCCACGATCAGCGAGTCACAGCGTTCGCGCAGCTGGCCCGCCAGGTAAAGGCTGCGCTCCAGATTGGTGGCGTCGGCTACCAGCACCAGCGTCAGGTCCACATCCCGGTCTTGCAGGCCATGTTCGATACACTCGGCCGCCACCTTCTCCTCGGCCGAGTGATTGTCCAGCCCGTACAGCCCGGGCAGGTCGACCAGCTCCACCGGACGACCCTGCCAGTTGAGCCGGGCCTTGCGCAGCTCAACGGTTGTGCCGATGTGATTTGAGGTGCGCGCCTTGAGTCCGGTCAAGCGGTTGAACAGGGTGGTCTTGCCGGCGTTGGGATTGCCGGCAAACAGGATGCGGTGAACCCGTTGGCTGGATGGTGCGCGAGTTGATGATGCGGTCGGCGCGCTGAGTTCGGCCGTGCTCACGAGCCGGATAAGACCTGAATGCGGGCGGCGAGCTGACGGTCCAGTCCGATCCGAACCCCGGCCACCGACAGGATCATGCGACTGCCATGGCGGATGACTTCGACCTTGCGACCCTCACACAGGCCCATGGCGCGCAGGCGCTGGAACTGCGGATCGTCCCCGGGTAGCGACAGGATTCGCGCCGGCTGCCCAACAGGGTGCCGGGCCAGATCGCTGGCAGCGGGCGAGGAATGCATCGAGTTGCAGGGTTTTATTCAGGGCCTGCAGGTAAATCTAAATGATTCTTAGTTCTGTGGCTTGATCTGGATCAAATCCCGGCACAAAACCTCAGCCGCCCCCCTTTGTTGCGGCGTTTTGATCTGGGGCAGGGTCGCCGTCGGAAGCGACCGCATCCTCAGCTGCCCCAGGCTCCGAATCTATGGCAACGGCCCCGTTCGGTTGCTTGGATTTCCCGGTCTCCATGAAGGCATTGTTCAGACGCTGTACGAACGCTTCGGCCTGTTCACGCAGCCGATGCAAATGAGCCACCTGTTTCTTGCCCAGCCCCGTCGGCGTTGATCGCAGCACGGAACGCCAGAAAACGGTGTTCTTCAAGAACGCGCCGCGCCAATTCCCGGAGGCTGACTCTGTGGGAAGGCTGCGCGCGATTTTGCGCGCCATCCAGTTTCGGTTCATAAAGTGAATGCCGAACAGCAGCGCCAGCAACGCGCCTGACACAATGCCCGAAACAACCGGACGCTGCTGCACGCTCTCCATCATCGTGCCGTCCAGCCAGCCGGCAAGCCCTCCGTTCAGCGTCGATCCAGCCACAGCCACAGCAACCAACACGATGCCCATCAAAACTGCATCGGCCCACATCACGCCTTTTCTCCACCGGCCCATCGCGTTGCGCAGCGCTGGCAGGGTGTCCATTTCGATCGACTCGGCGATCGCCTGCAAGGTTCCAACAATCCGATACGAACGCGATGAGCTGATTTCGGCAATTTTTGCGTGAATTTCCTCCCGATCACGCGAAGCCTTGCGTTGGTACCGTGCCTTGACTTTTTCATCGGCAATTTCCATCGCGGCACTTTCGTTGTAGATGCGATAGAAACGACCCGTGGTGTTGCCCTCGCGCACCACGGCTCGCTGCCAAGCCGATACGACCTCTTCGAGATTGTCCTCGCGCCAGGTTGTATCAATCATGTTGAGGATGAAGACCAGCTTGGTGAAATCGCTGCGCGCAGCCACCCGGTTGACCAGATGTTCCAGCGTATCGCGCATGGCCCCGGGCTCTGGATGGCGAGCATCGAAAAACACCAGCACCAGGTCCGATAGATCAATGATGTGGTCGGTCAACTGCAGAATGGTCGCGCGTTGTTCGTCGGCGTCGAAGCCTGGCGAGTCGATCAGGATCCGCCCCTGTAGGCGCTCTGACGGTACCGTTTTCATGGCCAGAAAATGATCCACCGTTCGGCCTGCACCATTGCCCAGGCGTTCGATTTCATGGCTGACGCGGTAAAACGGAAAGCGCGGATCACCGTCAAGAGCAAGCCCGGGAAGTTCTTTAACGCGGTCACCGGAGCCATAGCTGAGGACCGTAAACCGGTCGTCCACCGCCTGACTGCCGCTGCGCTGGACTTGCATACCGACAAATTCGTTGATAAAGGTCGATTTGCCGGCCGAGAAAGTGCCCAGCACGGCAATCATCGGCCACCATGAAATGGTGAAGGCGTAGGACTCCTCTTCGGCATTCAGCAAACCGGCGCGGTAGCCGATCCGATCCAGCTCACCAAACTGATCCACGATGCCCTCTAGGACCGGGTTTTCTTCATGCAGACGCTCACTAAGATGGGTGAGCTGCCTAGCGACTCTGCTACCTGGGCGATTCAGCATCCGGTTTGCTCCTGCAGGGTCCGGCAGCCGCGCTGCTCCGGACCTGATATGTGGGCCTTTGATATGGCGAGGGTAACATGTCGCCGCTTAAGGCTAACACCTCTCCGGAGTCGCAGCCTGATTTCAATGCGTTGGAGGATGAGGTCGAGCGGCTTGCTATAGATCAGGGCTTCGCAGGGTCAGGTAGTCGCCCTAATCTTCCACGGAGTCGGCCAAAACCGCTTGATTCCGGCCCGCTCTTTTCGCGGCATACAGAGCGCCGTCCGCACAGCGCATGAGTGCTGTTACGTCTCGACTATGGATAGGGTAAACCGCTATACCGATGCTACAGGAAATCTGCAGTATCAGATCATCTACCTCCACGGGCTCATGCGCTGCATGCAACAATTTCGCGGCGACCACGCGCGCGTCATCAGCGCTACCGATATCGGTCAACAAAATCAGGAATTCATCGCCGCCGATGCGGCCAATGGTGTCGACGTCCCGCAGGCATCCTCGCAAGCGTTTGGAAACAAGTTGCAGGACTCGGTCACCTACTGCATGACCATATTGATCGTTGATCGGCTTGAACCGATCGAGATCAAGGAACATCACGCCGACCAGCCTATTGTTACGAGCTGCATCACGAATCGCTTGCTGCAAGTGCTCGAAGAACAATCTTCGGTTAGGTAAACCCGTCAGGACGTCATAGTGGGCCAAGCGGTAATTTTGTTCCTCGATCCGTTTGCGCTCGCCGATATCATGCGCAATGCCGACCATGCCCAGTAGTGAACCGTTGTCGTCGAAGCGCGGCGAAGCGTTCGTGCTGTGCCAGCGCCAACTGCCGTCAACGTGGCGAACACGGTACTCGAGTCCGCTTTGCTTGCTGCGGCTACCGAGGACGCGCCACACAAAGGCTTCACAACGAGGCAAATCATCGGGGTGAACCAGTGCCGAGAAATGTCGTGAAACAAAATCCTCTGGCGCGTG
>SLJA01000327.1 GCA_007135355.1 Wenzhouxiangella sp. | reverse complement strand
TGTGGATGGGCCAGGTTCGGGCCGTGGTGGGTCGCGACGTGGCCGTGGTGCCGGTTGCCGAGCAGGCGGCGATCGAAACTTTGCCCATCATCGGCGGTGAGTTCGGTGGCGATCCCGACCCCCACGTCTGGATGGATCCGCGCCGTGCCGCAGCCATGGTTGAAGTGATTCACCACTACCTGGCCGAGTTGATGCCGGAGTATGCCGACAGTCTGCGCGATAACGCAGATCGCTTGCGCGAAGAACTGCATGCACTGCACCAGGATTTGACTGAAGCGTTTGCGCTGATTCCGGCCGAGCGCCGCGTGCTGATCAGCAGCGAAGCCGCATTCGTCTACTTTGCCGAGGCTTTCGATTTTTTCCACGACGCGATCTGGGGCAGCAACGCCGAGGTCGAAGGCAGCCCACGCCAGATCATGCGTATCACCAATGTGATCCGCGAACGCCGGCCGCCGGCGCTGTTCTGGGAAAGCACGGTTTCCAGCCGCCAGGTTGACAGCATCTCGGCCGACACCGGCGTGCCGGTGCGTGGGCCGCTGCACGTGGACTCGCTGGGTGCGTCGGATGGTGCGGCGGCCAGTTATGTCGAGATGATGCGCGAGAACCTGCGCGTCCTGAAAGAGGCTTTGGCTGATGGTCACTGAAGCGCTGAAACAGAAACTGCTGGCGGTGGAAATCGAGGGCCTCTCGGTGGCCTACGATTCATCGCTGGTCCTCGACGATGTAGACCTGATGCTGCCGGCCGGTCAGCTTGTGGCCATGGTCGGCCCCAATGGCGCCGGCAAGTCCACTTTGCTGCGAACCCTGGTCGGCAGCTTGAAGCCAACCCGCGGCAGCGTGCGCATTCACGGCGAAGCGGCCGAGGTTCAACGTCGGGCCGGCCAGATCGCCTACATGCCGCAGCATGAGCTGGTTGACTGGGACTTCCCCTTGTCTGTTGAAGAGCTGGTGTTGTCCGGGCGCTATGGACGTATCCGGATGGAAGGTGGCTGGCGTCGTTTCCTGTTGCCGTCGATGGCCTCAAAGTCGCACCAGCGAGCGGTGCGCGAAGCGCTGGCCGCTGTTGACATGGATCAGCAGCTGGACCAGCCGATCGAAACCTTGTCCGGTGGTCAGCGCAAGCGCGTGCTGCTGGCCCGCGCCCTGGCCCAGCAAGCGCGTCTGCTGCTGCTGGATGAGCCGCTGGTCGGCGTCGATCGCCGCAGCGAGGAATTGATCATGGCGGTCTTGCGCGACCAACGCAGCCAGGGCCGCACCGTGGTCATGGTCACCCACGACATCGCCAGCGCGCGCCGGGATGCCGATTTTGCGGTACTGATCAATCGTGGCGTGGTGGGCACTGGCGATCCGGCGAGTACCCTCAGCGAAGAGATGATCACGCGCACAGCCACGGCGGCCTGGCTGAGCAATCAGCGCAAGCGCTCCGAGCATGACGCCCTAGAGATGGCATGAGCGCAACCCTGCCAGGGTTTGGGGTTGCGATCATCGATGCGCTGATCGCGGTCCTGATGCTGTTCATCAATCTGTTGCCTGACGCCATTGCTGAACCCTTCCAGTACCGCTTCATGCAGCGCGCGCTGCTGACGTCCATGCTGGTCGGCGCCGTCTGCGGCTTGTTGTCGAGCTACGTGATTCTCAAGCGCTGGTCCCTGTTGGGTGATGCCATCTCGCATGCGGTGCTGCCCGGCGTGGCGATTGCCTATCTGCTGGGCCTGCCGTTTTTTGTCGGCGCCTTTGCCACCGGCGCTCTGACGTCCTTGGGGATCGGCGTGATCGAGCGCAACAGCCGCATCAAGTCCGATGCCGCCATGGGCCTGATGTTTACCGCGGCCTTTGCCCTGGGCGTGGTCATCATCAGCCAGATCACCACCGCCACCCACCTGATGCACATCCTGTTCGGCAATGTGCTGGGCGTGCGCGATTCGGCCCTGCTGCTGACCCTGTTCGCCACCGTTCTGGCGCTGATCGTCGTGCTGCTGTTCTACAAGGAGCTGATGATCTACGTTTTCGACCCGGTGCAGGCGCGCTCGCTGGGCTTGAATACCGGCTTCATCCACTACGGGCTGATTCTGCTGCTGACCCTGACCATCGTGGCCAGTCTGGAAACCGTCGGCATTATCCTGGTCGTGGCCATGCTGATCACCCCGGGTGCCACCGCCTACCTGCTGGTCAACCGCCTGCACCACATGATCTGGTTGTCGACCCTGATCGGCGTGGTCTCGGCGGTGCTCGGGCTGTATCTGGCCTTCCACTTCAACGTCGCCTCCGGCGGCACCATGGTGCTGGTGGTCAGCGCCTTCTTCCTGCTCGCCTTCTTGTTCGCCCCGCAGCGGGGGGTGGTGATGCGCTGGCGCAGGCGAGTCAGCGCTTGAGAAAGGATGGCTGCCGGTCCGCAATCATCTGGCCATCTTGACGCGTGATGGGGCTATTTGGGTCCGAACGGGATAATCATGTGGCTTTGGGTTGGAAAGAGCCGAATTTACCGAACGGGATCATTTCGGCTATCCTCAGGCTTGATGGTCTGAATTTTCCTGAACGGTAAAAAGCAGTGAGATCGCTATCTGGTCACTCGCTGCTACGACCGCGAGGAGCGAGACGGCGAATGGCATTGTTTGCATCAGGAAGACTTCTGCCAGATCGCCGGCCTGCGCGCCACCCGCAAGCACGAGGCCGAAGGTGGCCCCGGGCTGGCCGCATGCGCACAGTGGATTCGCGAACTGAGCGCGAGGCCGGCGGAGGATCTGCTGAATCTGTTGCGCTGGCAGATCTTCAACTGGTTAACCGGCAACTCCGATGGACACGCCAAGAATCTGGCCCTGGTCCAGACACCGCACAACACCGCCGGTCGCCGCTTGGCACCCTTCTACGATCTGGTCTGCACGCGCGCCTGGCCCAACCTGGACCGTCACCTGGCCATGAGCGTCGGCGGCGAATCAGACCCTGGCCGCATTTCACCGGGACACTGGCAGGCACAGGCCGAGGCCATGGGCATGCGCCCTCGATTCGTGTTGCGAGAGGTCGGCAACATGGCCGCTTCCATTCAAGCCACGTTACCCAAAGTAAGGACCGACCTGGAACAGGCTCACGGTCCCCTGCCGATGCTGCAACAGCCAGAGAAGATCATCCGCACTCAACTGCGACTGGCTGGTCATCGCTTTGCGTGAGGCGAAACGCGCGCTGACGTACCGATTCGACCCAGTCCAGGCGCGTAAGATTAGAACTCGATAAGCTCCGCGTCCGGCGCTGTTGGAGATTGGGGCATCCGCTGGGAGATCGAGTGCGCAGGTTTCAAATGCTAAAGCGATGGATGAGCCTGCTGACAACTGCTGTGCTCCTGGGGCCTTCGTGGTCCAACGCGCAAAGTGCCAATGACGGTCTACTCATTGCTGAAAACCAAGAGTCCCTGTGGATCGTTGAATACGAGAATGACATCTTTGCCGGCCAGGACCGCTACTACACCAGCGGCGTTCGCGCGACCCGCATTGCGCTCGCACGCGAGGCGCCCTCGTGGCTGGAGTCGGTGGCCAATCGTTTCCCGGGCTTCAGCGAGGCCACGGCTCTGCCCTATGCGCTGTCGATCAGCCACAACATGTTCACGCCGGCCGACATCGAGAACCCGGCCTTCCCGCCCTACGATCGGCCCTATGCCGCCTGGTTTCAACTCGGCTTCTCCACCGGCACGCTGCACCCGCGCGGCGCCGACCGGGTGCGGGTCGGTTTGGGCATTGTTGGCCCGGCGGCCCTTGGGCGCGAAATCCAGACCTATGCCCACAAATTGATCGGTTCGCCCAGGCCGCGCGGCTGGGGAAGCCAATTGAAGAATGAGCCCACCCTGTCGGTCGGCTATGACCGGTTCCGCCGCGTCATCGACCGTTCGCCGCCTCAGCAGTTCGGCTTCGATGTCTCGCTGCTGGCGGGTGCCACGGCCGGAAATGCCCTGACCCATCTGACCGGAGGCAGCTTCCTCCGCGTCGGACAGAATCTGCCCGATGACTTCGGTCCGCCGCGCATCAGCCCGGCCGTCTCGGGCTCGGGATTTTTCCGTCCCGGCACGGAACGCAGTTTCTATGCTTTCGTGGGCACCGAAGCCAGACTGGTCGGGCGTGATCTGTTCATTGAGGGCAACACCATCGGCGGTCGCGACGGCGTGGATGCGCGGCGCATAGTTGGCGAGATGTATGCCGGTGTGGTCTACACCCACAACCGGCTCAGGC
>SLJA01000236.1 GCA_007135355.1 Wenzhouxiangella sp. | reverse complement strand
GACTGGATGGAGATGGAAAAGGAGCGCGGGATTTCCATTACCTCTTCGGTGATGCAGTTTCCGTACAAGGATCGTGTGGTCAATCTGCTCGACACCCCGGGCCACGCCGACTTCTCCGAAGATACTTATCGGGTGCTGACCGCCGTCGACTCAGCGCTCATGGTGATCGACTGCGCCAAGGGTGTGGAGGAGCGCACGATCAAGCTGATGGAAGTCTGCCGTCTGCGCACCACGCCGATCTTTACTTTCATCAACAAGCTCGACCGCGAGGGCCGCGAGCCGATCGAGCTGCTCGACGAAGTCGAGGACGTGCTCGGCATCGAGTGCGCGCCGGTGACCTGGCCGGTGGGCATGGGGCGGCGGCTGAAGGGGATTTATCATCTGCTGAAAGACGAGATCCAGCTGTTCGAGCCTGGCAAGAACTACATGCGCCAGGAAGCGCGCATCATTGCGGGCTTAAACAGTGCGGAAGCCGACGAGGTACTGGGGCCGATGGCGGCCGAGCTTCGCGACGAAGTCGAGCTGGTCAAGGGCGCCAGTCACGACTTCGATCTGGAACGCTATCTCAAAGGTGAGCAGACCCCGGTCTTCTTTGGCTCGGCGCTGAACAATTTCGGCATCACGCCGTTGCTGGATGAATTCGTCGAGCATGCGCCGGCGCCGCAGGCGCGGCCTACGCTGGGCCGACTGGTGCGCCCGGAAGAAGACAAGCTGACCGGCTTCGTGTTCAAGGTCCAGGCCAACATGGACCCGGCCCACCGCGACCGCATGGCTTTCATGCGCGTGTGCTCAGGCGTATTCGAGAAGGGCATGAAGCTGCACCACGTGCGCGCCGGCAAGGAGCAGCGCACCCATGGTGCCCTGACCTTCATGGCCGACGAGCGCGCCGCGGCGGAGCTGGCCTACCCGGGCGACATCGTCGGCCTGCACAACCACGGCACCATCGGCATCGGCGATACCTTTACCGAGGGCGAGGCGCTGCAGTTCGCCGGCATCCCCAGCTTCGCGCCCGAGCTGTTCCGGCGCGTGCAGCTGCGCGATCCGTTGAAACTCAAAGCCCTGACCAAGGGCCTGACCCAGCTGTCGGAAGAGGGCGCGACCCAGTTCTTCAAGCCGCTGATCGGCAACGACCTGGTGCTGGGCGCGGTCGGCCTGCTGCAGTTTGACGTGGTTGCCTACCGGCTGAAGTCCGAGTACAACGTGGAAGCCCGCTTCGAGGCGGTCAACGTGGCCACCTGCCGCTGGGTGTCTTGCGATGACGAGCGCGCGCTGGAGAAATTCCGCAACAAGAACGAGCAGCATCTGGCCGAAGATGGCGGCGGCCAGCTGGTCTATCTGGCCCCGACCCGGGTCAACCTTCAGCTGGCCCAGGAACGCCACCCGGAAATCACCTTCCGCGCGACGCGCGAGGTCAGTGTGTATGTGCAGGTCGATCAAGCGGCGTAGCAGGCCAGACAGCGGTGCTGGACTGCCGCAGATTCAAGGTCGAGGCAGGCGCCAATTCAGGTCGGGGAAGCGGGCAAAGTCCCGATCCATGGTGAGCCACTCGGCGCCATGTTCGATGGCGAGCGCGGCAAAATAAGCATCCGGCATCAAATTGCCTTTGGCGTTGGCCTCCCGGCAGAGCCGCTCGAAAATCGACCAATGCCGCACGCCGGGACTCAAGATCACGGCGTGGGGTTGTTCAAGCAGGAAGCTGCTGAAACGCAGTGCCTCGTCAAGCGGGGAGGGTGGATCGAAGACCCGTGGGTGCCTCACGATGCGCAGGAATCCGGAGAGCGCCAGCGTGGATAGTCCGAAAGCGCTGCTGGAGGTCAGCATCTGGTTCAGTTCCGACCAGCAGACTGCGTGGTCGGGGCTGTCCTCCCCATGGGCATGGACCAGGATATTGACGTCGAGCAGGATCAGTCTGAGTGTTCGATGCGGTCGATCAGATTCCCCGAGTCGTTGATGTCGACGCCCGGCAGTGGCCCGCGGCCCTTGAAGGTCGGAAGCGAACCTGCTGGCGCTCGTTTTTTCTGCTCTGCCGATAGCTGCAAACGCAGTGATTCCCCGATCAACTCGTTCAAGGTGCGACGCGTATTTGCAGCATGCGCCTTGGCGCGTGCGAGCAGATTTTCGTCAAGCCGGATGGTTGTTCTCATTCGTCAAAGTGTGCAAATTGAGCATCAAAATGTCAATCAGTGCTGACCCGGTATGCGGTCTCAGCCCTGTGACGCGCCGGGCTGACACAGCAGGCGGCGATAATCGCGCACGCAGATAACTGAACTGGCCTCGCCATCCTGCCGATCCACAGGAATGCCCAGCGCGGCACTGTGGTTCACGAACCATTCCAGGTTGGCCCGGCTGGTGAAGGTATAGCCGGTTCCGATGGGCATGTCATCCGCGGTCATGGGGATTCGGTTGCCGTCGGGGTCATGGAACAGACTCCAGTCGGGTGCCCACTGGCCGCTGTCGGTATCCAGCCGCCAGATGCCCTGGCTGCCGTCGGCGAATTTCAGTCGCAGCGTGGCATTCGGCCACTCGGCGCTGTCACCGCGGGCATCAACGGCAAGCACTTCGGCGGGCGGTGCCGTATCCCCGGCCAGCGCCACGGCTGCATCGTCCTGGCCCAGCAGGCTGCGAACAGAATCATGGCCGCTGCTTGCCGCTACCTCCATATGCAGCGCCGTCTTGCGCTGTTTTTGTCGTTGCTGCAGTTCGGCCCTGCGTTGTGGCGCCAGTTCCGGAGCGTCGAGTAGATGTGGCCCGCAGCTCCAGGCGTCGAAGAGCATGGCGTCGCGCGCATCCGCCTCTCTGATCAGCCCGGAGAGCGCCTGGCTGGCTTCAGCATGTTCGGGCGTCAGGCTCTGCCGCTTGACCTGGATCGTCGCTGCTTCGTGGTCAGCTTCGCCGCGCTCAGCGGTCCCCGCTTCAAGCCCGGCATCGGGCGCGCCCACCTGAATCAGGAACGAGGCCGCTTCGCCATCGGCCGGGTCCAGAATCAGGGTTTGGTCGCCTGCTTTGAGGCCGTAATACTGCGCCATCATTACCGCGCACTCTTGCTGTTCAGCCGCGGAGCAGCTATCGCAGATACGCGCTACGCTCAGCTGTGCAGCGGCAGGCAGGGAAAAGACCACCGAAGCGGGAAAAAAGCAAATCGACAAAAAGCGCGAAAACATGAATTCAACTCCAACTGGCCCGGTGAAACGCCAATGTTCCAATGACATCTTCATCACCGGGAGGTGCGGTGCCTCACCCTATTACGAGCATAAAGATGACTGCTGTCATTGACTGCTTTCTGCATTGGGGGTTCACACTGCTTCAGGGCACAATGCCGAGGTGATTGCCGAAGTTTCCCCCACCGCTGCGCTGCGGCCCGTGTCATGACGACCGCAGCCGTTCGATCCGCGCTGTTCCCCGACCGTCACCGCCGGCGCCAGCTGTTCGCCATCGCCTTGCCGGTGATCGGCGGCATGACCTCGCAGAACATTCTCAACCTGGTCGACATCGGCATGGTCGGGCGGCTGGGCGATACCGCGCTGGCGGCGACCGGGCTGGGCAGCTTCGCCAACTGGCTGTCCATGGCGTTCATTCTTGGCCTGTCGACCGGGGTGCAGGCGATTGCCGCCAGGCGACTGGGGCAGGGTGCACGGGGCGAACTGGCCTTGCCGCTCAACGGCGGGCTGCTGCTCGCGCTATTGCTGGGCACGCCGCTGGCCGCGGCCCTGATTCTGCTGGCGCCGGAGATCATGGCCCTGCTCAATCCGGATCCGGACGTGGTCACCGAGGCCGGGCCCTATCTGCAGGTGCGCCTGCTCGCGCTGGTCGCGGTGGGCATGAATTTCGCCTTCCGCGGTTACTGGTCGGCGGTGCACATGACCCGCTTGTACCTGATCACCCTGCTGATCATGCACGCGGTCAACGTGTTCCTGAACTGGGTGTTCATCTTCGGCAATCTCGGCGTGCCGGCGCTGGGCGTATTCGGCGCGGGCCTGGCGACAACTTTGTCGATCTACCTGGGGCTGATGATCTATGTCTATTTCGGCCTGAAATACGCGCGCCAAGAGGGTTTTCTGCGCTCGGTGCCTTCAGCGAGCATGTTAAAAAGTCAGCTCAAGGTCTCGCTGCCGGCCAGCCTGCAGCAGTTCTTCTTTGCCGCCGGCATGTTGACGCTCTTGATTATCATCGGCCGCATCGGCACCCAGGAACTGGCCGCGGTGAATGTGCTGATGACGCTGGGCCTGGTCATCATTCTGCCGGCGATCGGCTT
>SLJA01000309.1 GCA_007135355.1 Wenzhouxiangella sp. | reverse complement strand
TGACCGGGTGGTGACTGACCTGACGCCGGATGCGTTCGGCGACGTGCGCATAGACCGCGCCCAGCGGATGACTGCGCAGCCGGACCGAGACCAGGGCATGGTGACCGCGGCCCAGCATCAGCAAGTCATCGATGCGCGAACTCAAGGCCCGACAACACTCGACAATGTGTTCCAGATTCTGCCGCCGCGGGTCGTCCTCGGGGCTAGAGCGCAGGGCCAGCTCGGCCTCGCCCAGGATGGTGGTGGTCGGCGTGCGCAGCTCGTGCGAGATGTCCATGACAAAGCGCTGCTGGCGCGCTTCGGCCTCTTGCAGCTGGTTGACCACTTCCTCCAGCTGGGCGGTGCGCTCGCGCACGCGATCCTCGGTGGCGTCCTGCAGCTGGCGCTGGCGCGTCTCGGCCTGCTGCACCGCTCGCGCCATGCGGTTAAAGCGCCGGGCCAGGTTGGCAAACTCGGTCGAGCCGGTTTCCGGGATGCCCTGGGTGTAATCGCCGCGGGCGATGCGGTCGGTGCCGGCCAGCAGCCCTTCCAGCGGCTGATTGAGGTGCCGTGATAGGCGCGTACCCAAGACAAAAAACAGCAGCAACGCGAAACCCACCGAAATCAGCAGGCTGATGAAGGCGAGCCGCAAGGCCTGGCGGGCGGCGCTTTCAGCCTGTGCCGTGCGCGCCTGCTGCAGCACGATGGAGTCGTTGACCAGCTCGGCAATATCGGTGCCCTGAAACTTGTCGAACAACACGATCAGGGTCTGCCAGCGCTCGGCATCGGTCTGCAGCCGGTCGATTTCACGCGTCTGCAGGCCGCGCTGCAGGCTTTCGACGTTGCCGCGCAGCAGGTCGATGTTCTCGACTTTCTCCATGGTCAGCTCGCTGCGCTCATCCTGCGGGCCCTGGCGCAGGCGGACATCAGCCAAGGCTTGCAGACGCTGAAGCTGGCTCAGCATGCGGGTGAACAGCTCATCGCGCGGCGCGGTGTCGCGCTGATCAGTGATCAGGTATTCGGCCAGCCAGACCTTCAGGCGCTTGGAGTCGGCGCGGAACTCGAGCAGTTCGTTGAGCATCTGCTGCGACACCCGCGCACGGTCGATGTGCCGATTGACCGAATCGAAGACCCACAGGGCGATCAGGCTCTGGGCGACGATGATGAGCAGAAAAGCGGCCAGCGAAAGGATCAGACGACGGCGATACATCAGGCCGGGCTTCCGTCAGCAGCCGCCGCCATCGTGCGCGAATTCATCGGCGGCCACTCCTGAATCATGCTGTCCTCACCAGCCGCCAAGCTTAGCGCCGGGAGGCTGAAGGGCGACGCAAGAGACGGTGAACGCCGGCTTAAGCGGGCATGAACCGCAGATGAAACGGTGCCGCCGCGCGGCCGCCCGCCGCCGTTTGCCGGCGCGTCATTCGTCCTCGCGTTTGTCGCCTTTCTTCAGCTGTTCAAAGTAGGCCAGCTTTTCGCGCGCCATCACACCGGCCAACAGGATCAGGGCGATCAGGTTGGGCGCGGCCATCAGACCGTTGAAGGTATCGGCGATGTCCCAGACCAGCTCCAGCGCTCCCACGGAGCCGAGAAACACGAAGACCAGGAACACCAGCCGGTACGGCACCACCACCTTTTGTCCGAACAGGTATTCCCAGCTTTTCTCGCCGTAGAAATTCCAGGTCAGCATGGTGGTGTAGGCAAAGAAGATTATGGCGATCAGTACCACGTAGCCACCCAGTCCGGGCAGGCCTTGGGTGAACGCGGTGCTGGTCAGTACCGCGCCGGTGAGCAGCTGACCGTTCTCGTCGACCTGGCCGAGCACGCCGGTGACGAGGATCACCAGCGCAGTCATGGTGCACACCACCAGGGTGTCGATGAACACTTCCCACACCCCCCAGAAGCCTTGACGAAAAGGCTGGTTGCGAGCCTGGGCATGGACGATGGAGGCCGAGCCCAGGCCGGCTTCGTTGGAGAAGATGCCGCGCGCCACGCCCATGCGAATGGCCAGGGCCACCGAAGCGCCGGCAAAACCGCCGACGGCGGAGATCGGCTGGAAAGCATGCTGCACGATCAGGCCGAGGGCTGCCGGAATTTCAGTGATGTGGACGGCCAGGATCCCCAACGCACCGACCAGGTAAGCCACGGCCATGACGGGTACGATTTTTTCCGCCGTTACCGCGATACGGCTGATCCCGCCCAGCGTCACAGCGCCGACCAACAGCACCAGGACCAGACCCGTGGCCCAGGTCGGTATGCCAAAGCCGGAAGCCACCGACTGCGCCAGGGTGTTGGATTGGACCATGTTGCCGATGCCGAAAGCGGCCAGTCCGGCCAGGAAGGCGTATAACACGGCCAGCCATTTCCACTGTGGCCCCAAGCCTTTTTCGATGTAGTAGAACACGCCGCCGGAAACATGGCCGTTGGCATCGACATGCCGATACTTCAGGCCCAGCGTGGCCTCGGCCATCTTGGTCGCCATGCCGACCAGGGCGATCACCCACATCCAGAAGATCGCTCCGGGGCCGCCCAACGCGATGGCGGTGGCCACCCCGGCGATATTGCCCACACCGATGGTGGCCGCCATCGCCGAAGTGACCGCCTGGAACGGCGAAATGGCGCCGGCCTCATCTCGCGCACTGGACCGGAACATGCGCCCGAAACTGTGTTTCCACGCATGCCCCAGGTGGCGAAACTGGAAAAAGCCCAAGCGAACGGTCAAATAGACGCCGGTGCCGGCCAGCAGCAGCATGAACGGCGGCCCCCAGACAATACCGTTCACCCAGCCGTTGACCAGGGTGATCCACTCGATCATGCGATGTCCCTCGATGATGTGTCAGTAGGGCGACCAAGGCCGTGCCGGCTTGGTCGCGTGCCTAGCCTAGCGCAAATGCGCCGGCAAGCCCAGCCCTGCTTAACCGCCGCCGCTTAAGACCATGCTTTCCAGGCCGTTGGCCTGGAGGCGGCGGCGCGCCTCGTCGGTTGATCGCGCATCCTCGAAAGGCCCGACGCGAACGCGATGCCAGGTATTGTCGTCGACGGTCACGGTCTGAATGCGGGCCGTCATGCCTAACAGGGTCAACTGCGCGCGCAGACCCTCCGCGTCGCTGGCGGATCGGAATGAACCGACCTGCAGCAAATAGGGTCCGGCTGGGCCGGTTGTTGCCGCCGCCGCATCCGGTGCCGCTGCTTCGCGGGCGCGTTCCTCGATCTCGCGGCTGGGCACCACCACTTCAATTTCCGGCAAAACGGTAAAGAACTCGTAACTGCGCGAGCGCGCCGGGGTTTCCGGCTCGGCAATCGGTGGCTCGTCATGACCCAGCGGGGCAGTCACCACCGGGTCGCGGGCGCCGGGAACCAAGCCCATCGCCCACACCACCACGGCCAGGCCCAGACCACACACCAGGCCGCTGCCAAACCAGAACAGGCCGCTGCCGCCGCCGCTGCCGCGCCTTGCTTGCCGCCTGGCCATTTACATTTCCTCCGGAGCGGCCACGCCAATCAGGCTCAAGCCATTGCGCAGAACTTGTCCGACTGCAGCGGTCAGGTTCAGGCGGGCGTTGCGAATCTCCTCATCCTCGACCAGGAAATGACTGTTGTTGTACCAGGCATGAAATTGCCCGGCCAGTTCATAAAGGTAGTGGGCCAGGATATGCGGGGTGCGGCGCGCGGCGGCGCTTTCCAGCACCTCGGGATAGCGGCCAATGGCACGCACCAGCTCCTGCTCATGGTCGCTGTCCAGGCGCAGGATGGCGGTCTCGCCGATGGCCTCGTTGTGACGCATTCCGCTCTCTTCCAGCTTGCGGAACACACTCATGATGCGGGCATGAGCGTACTGGATGTAGTAGACGGGGTTTTCGCTGGCCTGCGACTTGGCCAGTTCCAGATCGAAGTCCAGATGCTGGTCATGCGAGCGCATGACGTAGAAGTAGCGCGCCGCGTCGTTGCCGACCTCTTCGCGCAATTCACGCAGGGTGACGAAACTGCCCGAGCGGGTCGACATCTGCACCTTGGCCTGGCCGCGGTAGAGCACGGCGAATTGCACCAGCTGGAAGTCGAGCCGGTTTTCGTCTTCGCCCAGGCCGCGCGCTGCCGCTTTCAGACGCGGCACATAGCCATGATGATCGGCACCGAAAATGTACAGCGAGGTGCCGGAACAGCGCTCCAGCTTGTCGAGCAGGTAGGCAATGTCGGAGGCGAAATAAGTGCTGCGGCCATTTTCGCGCACCACCACACGATCTTTATCATCGCCGAGCTCGGTGGCCTTGAACCAGGTCGCGCCGTC
>SLJA01000254.1 GCA_007135355.1 Wenzhouxiangella sp. | reverse complement strand
CCCCCATGAGTCTTCAGAAGGCAGCGTAGTCAGCCCAAGGCCCGGATCAAAAACCCGTAAATCCTCCGGCAGGAACGCTCCATCATAGACATCGCCGGGCAGCGATTCGTCCGCCGAACCCGGCGGCTCGCTGTCGATCCAGAATATGATGCGCTGGTCTGGCAGCCGAGCCATCAGGTAGATAAAACGCCAGTCAGGATGGGCATGGCGGGCCGCCTGCAACTGGCGTTTCAAGCGCTGGTATTCCGGCACATCAAGGTCAGCCGGGGTGCCAGTCAGGACCCGCAAGCGCTCCGGATTGAGGCTATGGGCAAGACGCTCGGCATCAATTAGCAGATCGGCCCGCATCTGCTGCTCCACCTCGGAGGCCTGCCACAAGGCGCTAAAGATGCCCAGCGCGAGGATCAGCACCGCCCAGCCCAAGACCAGGAATCCGGGGCGCTTTCCTGGTTCGCGCGAGGGGTCAGGCATACGGCGTCTGGAACGTCATCGGCGTCGGCTCGGTGGATTGCACCAGGTTTTTTGATCTTTTGCGCACCAGACTATAACGCCTCGCGTCCGTCCAGTGAGGCAGGACGCTCAGGCCAGAGCATGGGCCCGATCAATATCGAGTCGCCGCCTGCCCGAACACTCGGCTCAGCGTCTATGGAAGCGAGGTCAGTCGCCAATCCGTTGCAAACGATCATGCCGCGGCAGGTACAGCGCGGTGCGGATGCGCGTCTCGCCCATCAATTCGAACAATCGTCGGTAAAGATCCAGCTGCGGTGAGTAGCGCTCGGCTTCTTCGCCGAGGAAATCTTCCAGTGCCCCGCCGGCGTGGTAACCGGACTTGTAGTCGATGATCCAGCGCACGCCATCGGCGTCGATGAAGGTGCGATCGATGATGGCGTTGACCAGTTGGCCGTCGACCACACCGCTCAGCGGCAATTCGCAGGCGGCATCGCGGTGGCGACCACTGAGAATCCAGCGGCCGGTTGCGCTGGCCAGGGTTTGATCCAGCGCCTCGCGCACGAGTCGTTGCGATGTCGCCAGTTCCTCGCCGGCACTGCCCAGAGCGGAGAGCAGTACCGGGATGCGACCACTGAGCCGTTCACGCATCCCGCTGTCCAGCGACTCGATACCGATGCGGCCCACGCGCTCCAGCAGACGGTGCAGCACGGTTCCGATGCGCCGGGCTTCCGTGCCGGCCCAGTTGAACTCGATCTCCACCGGGCGCTCGCGCGGCGGCAGCGCCGGGCGCCATGCATAACCCGATTCCAGCGCCGGCAGCCAGTCGGCGGCCACGCGCTTCAGTGACTGGTCCGGCAAGGTATCGACGTCCTCCCTGATCGGCGTCGCGACCTGCTCCATCCTGCGCTCCAGATCGCCTCGAAACTCCGCCGCCAGACTGGGCCACAGGTCGGCCAACAGGCTGGCCTTGGGCATCTGATCCGGCTTTTCGGGATTCAGGCAGGCCGACAGAACCAGCTCGCGCCTCGCCCGCGTCGCGGCCACATAGAGCAGGCGCTGGCGTTCGTAGGCTTCGCGCTGCTGTTGCTCGGTCTGGATGAATTGCACCAGCGGCGGATTAGTGGCCGCGCGCGCCGAGCGCAGCGGCGCCAGCAACACCTGCTCACTACCCCTGGACGGTGTCAGCGGCAACCAGTGCAGCAACTCGCGATTCCGGCCACCCGTGGCACGATGCAGCTGGGGCAGCACCACCAGGTCCCATTCCAGGCCCTTGGCGCCGTGCATGGTGAGCACTTCCAGGCGGACCGACTCACTGGGCGGATCGCCCTCGGTGCTGGCGCCCTCCAGCAGTTCGGCGAACGCGTTCCAGTCCGGCAGCAGACCGTCGCTGTCGGCCTGCTCCAGGGTTTCGAAGTACAGGCGCGCATCGCGCAGGTCGACCTCCGGGTCCTGACACAGCGACGGTCCACCCAAGCCCTGCCAGGCGCCTTCGACCAAGTCGCGCACGGAGCGACGACGCCACAATGCGGCCGCTCGCTGCAACACTTCGAACACCCGCGCCGCCCGCGTGCGCGCTGCCGCCGGCAGACGGTCCAGCGCATCCTCATCGTCCAGGCGCCGGCCAGCGCCGGCCAGCGCGTGCAGGTCGGCCAGAGTCAGGCCGCAGGCCGGCGAGCGCAGCACGGCCAGCACCGAGGCGGTGTCGTCGGGATCCATCACGGCCCGGGTCAGGGCCAGCAGATCCTGAACCAGCGGCCGACGGGTCAGCGGGTCGAGCTTGACCGCCCGATAAGGGATCCCGCGACGCTGCAGGGCCGGCAGGATCTCCTTCAGGTGCGAGCGAGCACGCACGATCAGGGCGGCCCTGAAGTCCGCGTTATCCGCATGTCGCGCCAGCGCGTTTTCGATGGTCTCGGCCAGCGCTTCGGCCTCGGTGGCCGGGTCCGGCACGCCGATCAGGCGAACCTCGCCGCCTGCTTGCAACGCCGGTTCGGATTCGGCGTAGGACACGGCGCCGGCGGCAATGTCTTCTGTCTTCGGGAAGATTAGCCCGAGGCGCCGGTTCACCCACTCGACGATTTCGCGCCGCGAGCGGAAGTTGCGGGTCAGTTTGAGCGACTCGAGGGCTTGTTCGCCGATGCCGAATTCACGCGTGCGCATGAACAGGCCAACCTCGGCCTCGCGAAAACGATAAATCGACTGCATCGGGTCGCCGACCAGAAACAGGCTGCGCGCCTCATCGGCCTGCCAGCCGCCGACCAGTTTCTCCAGCAGGTGGAACTGCGACCAGTTGGTGTCCTGGTATTCATCGACCAGGATATGGCGAATGCGGCGGTCGAGGTACAGGGCCAGGTCGGTGTAACCCGACTCGGCATCGCCCAGGGCCTGCTGGGCGGCCGCGCTTAAGCCCGCGAAGTCCGTGCGGCCCTGCTCGGCGAACACCAGGCGCAGCTCGGAGGCGGCATTTTTCAGCACCCGCACTAGCGCGCCCAGCACGCGCCATTCGTCTTCCTGGTAAGCCGGGACGGGCAGACTTCGCGCGTGGTGCAGCGCAGCCGCCATGGCCTCGTGCGAACAGAGCGCCTCAAGCAGTGCGACCATGCGCGCTTTCTCAGGCGTTTTCGGCGGAAACCCGGTCGTCACGGTGACGCTCTTGCGCCAAGTGCCAGTCTTGGTCAGCAACAACTCAGCCAGGGCCTGCCACTGAGGCAGCGCAGCGGGATCGGCATCCGGCAGCTCGCTCAGATCCGCGTCCACGACCAACGGCGACTCGGTACCCATTGCTTCCAGCTGGGCAGCCGCGTGGCGCAACAAGCCCAGCAGCGTTGCCGGCGCCACATTGGCTGCCGTCAGGCCGGCTTCAAGCTGCGTCCGCGCGCGTCCCAGGCGATCGACCACCAGCGCCTGCAGACCGCGCTCCAGAGCTTCGCGGTCCGAGCTGTCCGGCCGCAACAGGATCGGCAGCCATTGCTCGCGTCGGGCCAGCAGGCCGACCAGCAGGTCTTCCAGGTCCTGGGATCGGTGGTCGCGCCACAATAGCAGCGCGCTCAGATCCTCGCTTAGTTCATCACCCGCATCCAGCCGCTCCAGCACCCGGCGCGCGGCCTCACGGTACAACGCCTGGGTTTGGTCTGCCGGCAGCGGCACCGGACCAAGCTGGCTGGCCACCGGCATGGAGCGGGCGAGGAAATGGTTGAAGCTGTCAATGGTACGGATCAACATGCGCTGCGGGTTTTCGCGCAGACCCCACTGGGCCACCCGGTCTTCCACCGCCCGGGCCCGCGCCAGCGCGGCCTGCTCGTGCTTTTCATTGCTGTGGAAACTCGGGTCGAGAAACTGCAGCACGCGCTCGCGCATTTCGGCGGCGGCCTTGCGGGTAAAGGTGATGGCCAGGATTTCTTCCGGCGCCTCGACCACGGCCAGCAGCGCCAGGTAGCGCTCGACCAGCAGGCTGGTTTTGCCCGATCCGGCGGGCGCCTGGACGATGACCGAGCGGGTGGGCTCGACCGCGCGACGACGGGCCAGCGCGTCACTCATCTTCAGTCTCCTCGACACGCGCCCGCCCATGGATACGGCACAACGCGGTCAGATGGCAACGTCGACACACCCGCGGCTCGCGCGGGGCCACGGCCGCCTGTCCGCTCATAAAGTCCGCGGCCAGACTCTCTAGACTCGAGCGCCAGGCATCGAGCAGATCGCGCCAGCGCTCGGTGTCCGCCCACTGCTTGCCGGCGGCGGCAAGTTCCGGCACACCCGGCATGCCGGTCTCGACTTCGGCCAGGCCGGAAAAGCCCTGGCTGTCCGCGCGGACCTTGGCGAAGCTCACGGCAGCCGGGGCCGGGT
>SLJA01000057.1 GCA_007135355.1 Wenzhouxiangella sp. | reverse complement strand
TAGAGGTTGGAGTTCAGCATGCCGACCAGGCTGGCATCATTACTGCGCTGCAGCTCGCGCTGCTGCAGCAGGCCGCGGCGGCCGGTCTCGACTTCTTCCGTTTCGAAGCCTTCGTCGATCACCCGGTTCAGCTCTTCGAACAGCACCTCGACCAGGCGCTCGCGGTTTTCCGGCGCGAACATGGCGAAGGCCTGGAAGTTGCCGACCTCATCCAGCGGGCTGGCGCTGAAACCCCCGCCGACGCCATAGCTCAGGCCCTCATCGTCGCGGATGCGCATGGACAGGCGCGAGGACAGGAAGCCGCCGCCGATCAGGTGACCGGCCAGGTTGAGTGCCGGGTAGTCCGGGTGGCTGTCACTCATGGCAAAACTGTAGCGGCCGACCAGCACCGCGTTGGCCTTGTCGTCGAGCTGCGCCACCAAGGCCGCCGTTTCGACCGGCTGCACGCCGCGCTCTATGCGCTCGAACGGCACCTCGGCGGTCCAGTCGCCGAAGTGGGCTTCCAGCACGGCGCGCAGCTCCTCGGGGTCGAAATCGCCGACGAAGCTGATCGTGGCCGCCGGCCCAAAGCCGTAGTGGCCGGCATGAAAAGCGGCCAGCTGATCGCGTTCGATGGCCTCGATGCGTGCGGCCTGCTCATCCCAGTCGGGTACGTAGTCGGGATGGTCGGGTTCGTGCGTGTTGAAGTGCCGCCCCAGCAGGCGACCGGCAACCGATCCGGGATCGTCGCGCGCCTGGTCCAGGGCGGTCAGCTGCTGGCGGGTTAGCTCGGCCAGCTCGCGCTCCGGGAAGGTCGGCCGGCGCAGCACTTCTTCGGTGAGCTCCAGCAGTGGCATCAGCTGGCCGCGCTGGGTTTCCATACGCGCGCTGATCAGGTTGCCGCCGCCGATGCTCAAAGAAGAGCGCAATTCGTCGATACGGTCGCGGATTTCCTGGCGGCTGAAGTTCTCTGTGCCGCGGGTCAGCATGCTGCCGGTGGTCGAGGGTATGTTGCCCAGGCCGCTCAAGGATTCCAGCGAGCCGGTGCGCATGGTGATCTGGCCGAACACGCGCTCACCGCGGGTCTGGCGCGGCAGCAGCGCGACTTGTGTACCGTTGGCCAGCTCAAAACGGATCAGGCGTTGTTCGATGTTTTCCGGGCTGGGATCAAAGGCCTCGCCGGCGGCGCGGTCTTCGCGCCCGGTGAAATCGGCCAACAGCTCGCCGAGGTCGGGTGCTTCGGGAATCACGGCGCGGCGCGGGCGGCTTTCCGGGGTGAAGCGGCCGACCGTGCGGTTGTCGCGTACCAGGTACTTGTCGGCGACGCGAATGACGTCCTCGACCGTGACTTGCTCAAGGCGGTCGCGGTGCAAGAACATCAAGCGCCAGTCGCCGGCCGCCGCCCACTCACTGAGCTGGATGCCGACCCGGCCGCTGTCGTTCAGGGTCTGCTCCATGTTGCGGGTCAGCGCGTTGATGGCGCGGCGCACTTCCTCCTCGGTGGGTGGCCGGGTTTCCAGTTCAGCCAGGGTTTCGAGCAGCGCCGCCTCGACCTCGTCGAGGTCCTGGCCGTCACGGCTCTGGGCGAAAAGTAAAAGTACCGAGGGCTCGGGCAGGCGCAGGCTGAAGGCCGCGACCTGGGTGGCCAGTTCGGTATCGATCAGGCTGGCCTGCAGGCGCCCCGAAGGCATGTCGCCGAGCAGGTGGGCCAGCACCTCGATGGCGGGGAAGTCCTCGTGCGCCGCCGCCGGCACATGGAAGGCGGCCATCAGGGCGCGCACCGTCCCGGAGCGGCGCACGGTCACGCTGCGCTCGCCGTCCTGGGTAGGCTCGCGGGTATAGGTCGGCCACAGGATCATGTCGCCGCTGCGCTCGGGTGCCGGGATGGCGCCGAAGTAGCGCTCGACCAGGCCCAGGGCGTGTTCGCGGTCGATGTTGCCCGACAGGATCAGCACGGCGTTGTCGGGCTGGTAAAAGCGCCGGTAGAACGAGTGCAGGCGCTCGATGGGCACGTTCTCGATGTCGGAGCGCGCGCCGATGGTGGCGCGCCCGTAGCCGTGCCACAGGTAAGCCGTGGCCATGGTGCGCTGCAGCAGCACGCTGAAGGGGTTGGTCTCGCCCATCTCGAACTCGTTGCGCACCACGGTCATTTCCGAGGCCAGGTCATCGGCGTCGATGACGGCGTTGACCATGCGGTCGGCTTCCATCCGAATGGCCCATTCCAGGTTTTCCGGTCCGGCCGGCAGGGTCTGGAAGTAGTTGGTGCGCTCGTACCAGGTTGTGCCGTTGGCAAATCCGCCGCGCTCGGAGATCTGGGCCTTGATGTCCTGGTGATCCGGCGTGCCGTAGAACAGCATGTGTTCGAGCAGGTGGGCCATGCCGGTCTCGCCGTAGCTCTCGTGCTTGGAGCCGACGAAGTAGGTGATGTTGATGGTGGATGTCGGCCGACTTTCGTCAGGCATCAGCAGGATGCGCAGGCCGTTGTCGAGGCGATATTCGCTGATGCCTTCGACGGTGGTGACGTGGGTGATGCGGCCGCTGTCGGCCACGGCAAGGGTGCCGAAGGCCAGCGTGAGTAGAACAAGGGCCAGGCAACGGCTAATCAAGGCTCGCGACATGGGTCAGTGTTTTCCGTGGGTTTGATTCAGGTTTATGACCGGACCAGGCGCGGTCGGTTTCTGTGATGATGCCCCGGGCAGGTGCCCAAGTCATGGGCCAAAGGTCACGGCGGGCCGCCCGCCTCGTCGCCCCAAATCTGCTCCAGACGCCGGTCTCGTCCGCAACTCCAGCGGTAGTAGCGGTAGCGCACCGGATTTTTCAAATAATAGCCCTGATGGTAGTCCTCGGCCGGGTAGAAGGCTTCGAATTCGAGGATGCGTGTGTCGATCGGCTGGTCGGACAGCCCCAGCAGTGCGACTTCGTCCAGCGAGGCTTCCGCGGCCCGACGTTGCGCGTCGTCATGCACGAAAATGGCCGAGCGATACATCGGCCCGCGGTCGCAGAACTGGCCGTCAGCCTGGAACGGATCAATGTTGCGCCAGAACACGGACAGCAGCTGCTCATAGCTGACCACGGCCGGGTCATAAACCACCTGAACGACTTCGATGTGCCCGGTCCCGCCGTTGACCACCTGCCGATACGTCGGATTCGACACATGCCCGCCGCTAAAGCCCGAGATGGTTTCGATCACCCCATCGAGGCGATCATAAGGCGGCTCCATGCACCAGAAGCAGCCGCCGGCAAAAGTTGCCCGCGAGAGTTCACGCGGCTCATCGGCCTGCGTCCAGGATGCCAGCATCATGAGCACGGCGACCATCAGCACGTAGCTGATGACACTCAATCGGCTTTTCTTATCCGCGTTCATCTGCGTTCATCCGCGATTTCATTACTGTTCAAACCCCTTTTCGCAAAGCCGGCAATTCCTCACCCGCCGGCACGAAGCGCAAGGCCACGCCGTTATTGCACCAGCGCTGCCCAGTGGGCGGCGGGCCGTCATTGAAGACATGGCCCTGGTGCCCGCCGCAACGCGCGCAGTGGTACTCGGTGCGCGGGATGATCAGGCGGAAATCGCGTTTGGTGCCGATGTGCCGATCATCGATCGGCTGCCAGAAGCTGGGCCAGCCGGTGCCGGAATCGTACTTGTGCGCGCTGGAAAACAGCGGCAGGAAACAACCGGCGCAGACATAAATGCCCTCGCCATATTCTTGATCCAGCGGGCTGGAGAAGGCCCGCTCCGTGCCTTCGCGACGCAGGATGCGGTATTCCTCAGGCGTGAGAATCTGCCGCCATTGGGCTTCGGTCAGTTCCAGCGGTTCAAATGGCAATCCAGACGAGGCACCCGCGTTGGCAGTGCCTCCGCCGCAGCCCTTGAGCCAAAATGCCGGCAATGCCAGCCCGATCGCGGTCAGGATAAGGCGCCGTTGTGTCCGATGAACATGTTTTTCCATAACCGCACTACACCAGATGTTCTGCCACTGTGGCGTGAATCAAGTTTGGAAGTCCCGATCTCGAATCTGGCGAACCTCTGACCACGCTTCATCGTTCAGAGCGTCCCTAAAACCCGGTGGTCAACGCCGGCAACCAGTCAGGAGCGATATCCAGCAGCCAGGCCTCGAGCTGCTTGTCAAGCCCGCTCAAGACCAGAATCCCGATCAGCGGCAGGCTCCAGCCCATGACCGTTCGCCCGATTTGTCCGGCCACTGCCAGTCGGTCGCGGCGGGCTTGAAACACCGAGCGCGAGGCCAGACCGGCAGCGGTCAGGGGTACAACTGCAGCGACGCTGAATGTGCCCATGATGAGGGCTGATGCGCCCAGGCTGCCACCGCCGGCTGCC
>SLJA01000005.1 GCA_007135355.1 Wenzhouxiangella sp. | reverse complement strand
CCGGTAATGGTCGCGCCGGTCAGGACAAAGGCGACAAACCAGCCGGCCAGCCGGTCGGCCATCTGCGCCATGCGCGGCTTGAACAGCCGGGCCTGGTCGAGCAGGCGCACGATACCGGACAGCACCGTCGACTGACCCAGATCCTCGATCTTCAAAGTCATCTGCCCGTCGCGCACCAGGCTGCCGGCCAGTACCTGTTCACGCACACCGCGCCGGCGCGGGATGGACTCGCCCGACAGCAGCGACTCATCGACCATGACCGCGCCCGACTCGATCACGCCATCGGCCGGAATGGTTTCACCCGCCGTGACCTGGACCCGGTCGCCGGCGGCCAGCTCGACCAGCGCCACCAGTTCCGGACCGCTCTCGCCCAAGCGTCGTGCCTGGACCGGCAGCGAGCGGGCCAGAGCCGACTGCAACTGGCCGGCGTTCTGGCGCGCCACCAGCACCGCGTAGCGGCCCAGCAGTAAAAAGAAGATGAACATCACCACCGAGTCGAAGTAGACATCACCGCTGCCGAACAGGGTCACGTAGACGCTGAAAAACAGCGCCAGCAGCATGGCCGCGGCGACCGGCACGTCCATGCCCATGCGGCCCTGCCTGAGCGTGCGCCAGGCTGACTTGTAGAACAGCTGGCCGGCATACAGACTGACCGGCACGGCCACCACCATGGAAATCAGCACGAAGAAGCGCTCGGTCTGGACGTCCAGATCCTGCCAGGCGCCGATGTATTTCGACAGCGCAAAGCTCATCACCTGCATCATGCCCAGTCCCGCGACCACGATGTATTTCAGCATCTGGCGCCGTTCGGTCTGGTTGCGCGCGGTGCCGGCTTCAGGTGAATCCAGGTGCGGCCGGTAGCCGAGCGCGGCCAGGCGTGCGGCGATCTCGCTCAAGGGCGATTTTTCCGGATCGAAGCGCAGGTGGGCGCGGCCGTCGGCCACATCCACGCGCACCTCGGCCACGCCGTCCAGAGCGCCGACAAAGCGTTGGATCAGCCAGGCGCAGGCCGCACAGTGGACGTTTTCCAGCACCAGGCTCAAGCGATACAGGCCGTCGCAGTCAGCGCGGGCATAGTGATCCAGTACTGCGTCACGGTCCCAGGCGAGAAAGTCCTTCGCGCTGGCTTGAGCAGCCAGCTCGGGTCGCTCCGGCAGAGCGTCACGAAAATCGTAATAGCGCGTCAGCCCGGCCGAATCGATCAGGGTGGCCACCGTCTGGCAGCCGTGGCAGCACATGGCGCGTGACTGGCCGCCGATCTCGGCCGAGATCTCGACACCGGCCGGAATCGGCTCGCCGCAGTGCCAGCAGCCGTCATGGTTGTGGCGCGCGGCCTGGCTCATTGCCGGCGGGCTTCGACCGCAATGCTGGCGCCGGCATCCAGGCGCCCGGCCAGGGCCCAGCTCTGGCTCAAGTCAGTGACGCTGACATGGGCGCGGGCGTGCGGTGGTTCGGCGTAGCGGCCGCGATACTCGCCGTTGCCGGCATGGGTCAGCATGGCCACGCTGTCACCGGCGCTGCTGGCCGGGTGCTGGAACTGCACCATCAGTTGGGGCGGCAGGCTGTCGACATCCAGTGCCGAGAGCCTGAGCATGATGTTGTCGCCCTCCAGTGCCAGCCGCCCACTCAGCCCCAGCGCGCGCGCCTGGTCGATGCGCGAGCTGTCTTCGGTGACGAACTTGGCCAGCGAGCCGAACTGGCCGCTGACGATCTCCGGCGGGTTGGAAAAACCGATCACCGCCAGCGTCGAGCCGGCCACGACGCCCAGGCCCGTGATGCTCACCAGGATGAAGGGCCAGGGTTCCTTGTACCAGGGATTTGCGGGAGTCTCTTGCATGGGAATCAGTCCGGGTTGGCAGGAATGAAAAAGCGGGTTTCGACCTCGGTCAGACGTTCATCATCAACTGAACGAATCACGATGGTCATGGGCTGCATGCCGGGGTCGGCCGCGGTCAGCGGCAGGGCCACGGTCAACGGCAGATCGGCGGTCTGGCCAGGTGCCACGCGCACCGCACGCGATGGTTGAACCACGCGGATATCCGGCAGCCCCTCGGCGCTGACTTGCAGATGCATTTCCTGTTCGCTGCGGTTGGTCAGTTTCAGGCTGTAGGAGTTTTCCAGTTCGCTGCCGATCAGGCGATACAGCGCGGTGCGGTCGCGTAGCACATCGGCAATCAGCGGATCGCGACCGGTCAGAAACAGCCCGATGACCGTCATCAGCACGGCCAGAGCGGCCAGGTAGATGAAGATGCGCGGGCGCAGGATGCGTGTCGGCTTTTTCTTCAGCGCGTTGTCGGTGGTATACCTGATCAGCCCGCGCGGGTAGTTCATCTTGTCCATGACCTCGTCACAGACATCGATGCAGGCGGCGCAGGCGATGCACTCGATCTGCAGCCCGTTGCGGATGTCGATGCCGGTCGGGCAGACCTGGACGCAGGCCAGGCAGTCGATGCAGTCGCCCAGACCTTCAGCCTTGTAGTCGGCATTTTTCGGCCGGCCGCCACGCGGCTCGCCGCGCTCGGCGTCATACGAGATGACCAAACTGTCGGCGTCGAACATGGCCGACTGGAAGCGCGCATACGGACACATGTACTTGCACACCTGCTCGCGCATGTAGCCGGCATTGCCGTAGGTGGCAAAGGCGTAGAAAAACATCCAGAAGGTTTCCCAGCCGCCGAGGTCGAAGGTCAAGACACGCGGGCCCAACTCGCGGATGGGCACGAAAAATCCGACGAAGGTAAATCCCGTCCACAGCGCAAAGGTAATCCACAGGAACTGCTTGCTGGACTTGCGGATCAGCTTGTTTTTGCTCCAGGGCGCCTTGTCGAGCTTGATGCGCTTGTTGCGCGAGCCTTCGGTGACCCGCTCCATCCACAGGAAGACCTCGGTCCAAACCGTCTGCGGACAGGCGTAGCCGCACCACAGCCGCCCGGCCAGGGCGGTGAAGAAGAACAGGGTCAGCGCGGCCAGGGCCAGCAGCAGCGACAGGATGATCAGATCCTGCGGCCACAGGGTAATCCCGAGGAAATGGAATTGCCGACCCGGCAGGTCGAACAGCACGATCTGCTGCCCGCCCCAGTTGATCCAGGGCACGACGTAGAACAGACCCAGCAGCACCCAGGCGGCGATCACCCGCAGGCGCGAGAAGCGTCCTTTGGTTTCGCGCGGATAGACCTTGGGCGCCTTGACGTACAGCGGGATGGTCTGGGTGTTGGGGCTGGAGTCGGCCATGGAGGGCTCAGCGCCGGTTGAATTGCGATGGTGGAATTAGCAGGATGCGAGTGAACAGGCTGGATGAAGCCGTTGCCGCCCAGAACATGAAAAACGCGATGGTGTAGCCGCCCAGGCGCGAGATTTCCATGTGCGGGAAGGTGATGTCGCGCAGCACCAGCGGGTCGACAAAGATGAAAAACACCACCGTGGCCACCCCCGCTGCAAAGAATGAGGGCCATAGAATGGCCCCCAGAACGACGACCCGCGAGCGGGCCGTGTTATCGCCGGCGTCCATGGCTCTCGGTTCAGTCATTGCTACCGTTCATGTTGCGGCTGAGCACATAGGCCGTGACCAGGCGCGTGCGGGTTTCGCCCAGCAGGTTGCGCTGGGCCGGCATCACCCCCGCTCGACCGTCGCGAATGGTCTCGCTCAAGTCGGCCACGCTGCCGCCGTAGGTGAAGATGCCGGCGGTCAGGTCAGGTGCGCCCAGAGCCGCGTTGCCGGTGCCGTCAGGCATATGGCAGGCCGCGCACAGAATCTCGAAGCGCGCGCGCCCGGCCTCGGCCAGGCTGCTGTCAATTTCCTGGCCAGCCAGATACTGGACAAAGGCCACGGTTTCGACCACCCCGTCATCGCCCAGCGCGGCACCGAAGCCCGGCATCACGCCTTCGCGACCGTAGTAAATGCTGGTCCAGACCTGCTCGGGCTCGCCGCCCCAGCTCCAGTGATTGTTGGTCAGATTGGGGAAGCCGCGCGCGCCGCGCGCGTCGGAACCATGGCAGGTCGAGCAGTTGGTGCGGAACAGGTTGCGTCCGGCCGAAAGGGCGTCCGGATGCCGGGCCAGTTCGTCCCAGGGCAGGGTGACCATCTCGCCAAAGCGCTCCTGAAAGGCCGCGTTGGCCGCCGTACGTTCCTCGGCATACTGCCCCGAAGAGGTCCAGCCCAGCAGGCCACCGAAGCGCCCCAGACCCGGATACAACACCAGGTAGATCAGGGAAAAGATCACCGTGCCGTAGAACAGCCACAGCCACCAGCGCGGCATGGGATTGTTGAGTTCTTCCAGGTCCTCGTCCCAGACATGCCCGGTGGTTTCCTGGCCT
>SLJA01000087.1 GCA_007135355.1 Wenzhouxiangella sp. | reverse complement strand
TGACCGGGTCGGTGGAGCTGCCGGAAGGCGTTGAGATGGTGATGCCGGGCGACAACGTGCAGATGCAGGTCGAGCTGATTGCGCCGATCGCGATGGAAGAAGGCTTGCGCTTCGCCATCCGCGAGGGTGGCCGCACCGTCGGCGCCGGCGTGGTTGCAAAAATTCACGAATAAGTACACGAGCGTTCAGGTTTCAGGGTTCAGGGTTCAGGAATAGTTTTTCCTGAAACCTGAACCCCGAACCCTGAACCCGGTTTTTCAAAAGGCGAGTAGCTCAACTGGCAGAGCAGCGGTCTCCAAAACCGCAGGTTGGGGGTTCGAGTCCCTCCTCGCCTGCCACTTTTTAGTCACGGACACTATGGCAGCCGAAAAAGCATCACCACGCGACAACATGTTCTGGGCGGCTGGCCTGCTGGTGCTGTTGGCCGGCGTTGCGGCGTTTTTCTACTTCGACGGCGAAGTGATGACGCTGGTCCGGGTTCTGGGCCTGCTGGCCTCCGTGGTCGTGGCCGGGATCATCGTCGGGCAAACTCCGCGCGGCCGGGAAATGTTCGGCTTTGTTCGCGAGGCCGATGTCGAGCGCCGCAAGGTGGTTTGGCCGACCCGTCAGGAAACGTTACAGACCACCCTGGTGGTTTTGGTGATCACCGTCATTGTTGCCATCATGCTGTTCATTATGGACTCCATTTTTGGCTGGGTGGTGCGGCGGCTCATCGGCGCTGCCGGGGGCTCGTGATGGCCAAGCAATGGTATGTGGTTCACGCTTACTCCGGCTTTGAAAAGCAGGTGATGAAGTCACTCAAGGAGCGGGTGGAGCGCGCCGGCATGGAAGACCAGTTTGGCGAAATTCTGGTTCCGACCGAAGAAGTGGTCGAGATGAAGAAGGGCGTCAAGCGCCGCAGTGAGCGCAAGTTCTTTCCCGGCTACGTGCTGGTCGAAATGGAAATGAACGAAGACACCTGGCACCTGGTCAAGGATGTACCCAAGGTGATGGGTTTCATCGGTGGCCGACAGGATCGGCCGGCGCCGATCAGCCAACGTGAGGCCGATGCGATTTTGCAGCGCGTGGCCGAAGGCGTTGACAAACCCAGGCCCAAAGTATTGTTCGAGCCGGGTGAAATGGTGCGGGTGGTTGATGGCCCGTTCAACGATTTCAGCGGCGTGGTTGAGGAAATCAACTACGAAAAAAGCCGGTTACGGGTTGCGGTATCGATTTTCGGCCGCTCGACGCCGGTTGAACTCGACTTCCAGCAGGTCGAAAAATTGTAAGGAGTGGGGCCGCTGGTTGGCGGCTCTTGAAATCAATCAACGGGGAGCCGAGAGCGGTCTGCTCCGGCGCTGGCACCCGAGGAGAAAAGCATGGCCAAGAAAATCAAGGCGTACATCAAGCTGCAGGTGAAGGCCGGGCAGGCCAATCCCAGCCCACCGGTCGGTCCGGCCCTGGGTCAGCATGGTGTCAATATCATGGAATTCTGCAAGGCTTTCAACGCGCAGACCCAGTCAACGGAACCGGGTCTGCCCTTGCCGGTCGTCATCACGGTCTACAGCGACCGCAGCTTTACCTTCATCACCAAGACGCCACCGGCGGCGGTGTTGCTGCTGAAGGCGGCCAAGATTGCGAAGGGCAGTGGAGAGCCGAACACCCGCAAGGTCGGCACTGTCACGCGCGAGCAGCTCGAAGAGATTGCGCGCATGAAAGAGCCCGACCTCACCGCGGCCGATATTGATGCCGCGGTTCGGACCATCGCCGGTAGCGCCCGCAGCATGGGCTTGAACGTGGAAGGAGTTGAATAATGGCCAGAAGCAAACGATTGCGCGCCATTCGCGAGCAGCTTGAGCCCGGCAAAATCTATTCGATTGACGAGGCCCTGGAACTGCTGAAGTCCACCAGCAAGCTCAAGTTCACCGAATCGGTTGATGTGGCGATCCGCTTGGGGGTTGATCCGCGCAAGTCCGATCAAGTGGTCCGCGGTGCGATCGTCCTGCCCAACGGTACCGGAAAGTCGGTGCGGGTGGCGGTTTTCGCCCAGGGTGAAAATGCCGAAAAGGCCGCTGCCGCCGGAGCCGATATCGTGGGTTTTGAAGACCTGGCCGACACCATCAAGGGTGGTCAGATCGACTTCGATGTTTGTATCGCGACGCCCGACGCCATGCGCGTGGTCGGTCGCCTGGGTACGGTGCTGGGTCCGCGCGGGCTGATGCCGAACCCCAAGGTCGGTACGGTGACCACCGATGTGGAAACAGCGGTGAAAAACGCCAAGGCCGGTCAGGTCCAGTTCCGGACCGACAAGGCCGGGATCATTCACAGCACCATCGGCAAGGCCACTTTTGACAGCGAGCACCTGAAAGGCAATCTGACCGCCCTGATCAACGAGCTGGTCAAAATCAAACCACCGGCAGCCAAGGGGCAATATCTCAGGAAGGTCGCGGTGTCGACCACGATGGGGCCTGGGTTGACGGTGGATACGGGATCGCTCGGCCTGTAAGGCCGACGGTTAAAGGTTTACGGTTCCCGGTTTACGGGAACCAGTATGGAGAAGGTGCGGGTAGCGGTTGTTGAGGATCAGGTTTTGGGCTTGATGAAAACTGCCAGTTTAGGCAGCACAATCACCCCTTAAACCGTCCACCGTAAACCGTAACCCGTCCTTCCCCAGGGCGACCGCTCCCGGGAGTTTTCCAGGAGCGCCCGTCCAAGACCGCGGGTCGTTGCGGGTCAGTATAGACCGCAAAGGTAATGGGTTTCCCGCCCGCGCAGATGGTGCCGCCCGGATGTCTGGGGCCTGGTTGAATAGGCCTGCGGACGAAACGGCCACCAATGGGTCCGGTGTCATCGCGAGATGGTCCCGGTAATGGTAAGCGCAGCCGGAAACTACGGCTGTTACATCTCAACGGAGGTAGCCAATGGCGCTCACACTTGAGCAGAAGAAGGCCGTCGTGGCAGAAGTGGCCGAGGTGGCCAAGTCCGCCCACTCGGTTGTCGCTGCCGAGTACCGCGGCATTACCGTCGGGCAGATGACGGATTTGCGTGCCAAGGCACGCAAGGAAGGCGTCTACCTGAAGGTCGCCAAGAATACCTTGGTGCGTCGGGCCGTTGAGGGTACTGACTTTGAATGCATGTCCGAGGGTTTGTCCGGACCGCTGCTGTTCGCATTCTCGATCGAAGATCCGGGTGCGGCAGCCAGATTGGTCAAGGATTTTGCCAAGGACAATGATCGTTTGGTTCCCAAGCTGGTTTCGGTTGGAGCTCAGCTGTTTGATGCCGGTGAGCTGGAGCGTTTGTCCAAGCTGCCGACCCGGGACCAGGCGATTGCCATTCTGATGGGTGTCATGAAGGCGCCGATCGAGAAGTTTGTTCGTACCCTCGCCGAGCCGCACGCCAAGCTGGTTCGTACGATTGCCGCAGTTCGCGACAGCAAGCAAGCTGCCTGATTCTCAATATCAAGTCAAACGTCGGGACCGAGGCTGATCCGTTCGCCAAAGTCCGTTCACATTTAGGAGTTACAAATAATGGCCGTTTCGAAAGAAGACATTTTGGAAACCATTTCGAACATGAGCGTCATGGAGGTCGTCGACCTGATTGAGGCCATGGAAGAAAAGTTCGGCGTCTCTGCCGCCGCGCCGGTGGCAGTAGCCGCGGGCCCCTCTGCCGGTGGTGAAGCCGCCGCTGTCGAAGAAAAGACCGAGTTCGACGTCGTGCTGGCAAGCTTTGGCGCCAACAAGGTTTCGGTGATCAAGGCCGTCCGTGGCATCACCGGTCTGGGTCTGAAGGAAGCCAAGGACCTGGTCGAGGGTGCGCCGGCGCCGATCAAGGAAGGTGCGTCCAAGGACGAAGCCGAAGACATCAAAAAGCAGCTGGAAGAAGCAGGCGCGACCGTCGAGGTCAAGTAATCCTGTTTCGTTCAGCGCTGACCGCTGTTTCAGGCCGGGCGACCTCGCAGTCGCCCGGCCTGCAGCCGTTTTGAAAAACCTGGCAACAGGCAACCGTGAGGTGGATTCCGGGCTCCTCTCGGCACATTTTAACCAGACCCGGCCGGTTTGCAACATCAGGTGGGTAACACGCTCATGAGCTACTCCTTTACGGAAAAGAAGCGAATTCGCAAGGACTTTGGCAAGCACCCGCAGGTTCTTGAGGTTCCATTCCTGCTCTCGACCCAGATCGACTCCTACAAGCAGTTTCTGCAGGTCGAAGCGCCTGCGACAGACCGCGCCGAAATCGGTTTGCATGGCGCGCTGTCGTCCGTGTTTCCGATCGAGAGCTATTCCGGTAACGCCAGGCTGGAGTACGTCAGCTATCGGCTCGGAGATCCCGAATTCGACGTGACCGAGTGCAAGCTGCGCGGCATGAGCTATGGCGCGCCGCTGCGCGTGACCGTGCGGCTGGTGATCCTGGACAAGGACTCGCCGGCGCGCAACAAGAAAATCAAGAACGTCATCGAACAGGATGTCTACATGGGCGACCTGCCGTTGATGACGGATACCGGGACGTTTATCGTCAACGGTACCGAGCGCGTCATCGTCAACCAGATGCACCGCTCTCCGGGCGTGTTCTTCGACCATGATCGTGGCAAAACACATTCTTCCGGGAAACTCCTGTTTTCGGCACGGGTGATCCCTTACCGCGGATCCTGGTTGGACTTCGAGTTCGATCCCAAGGATTGCGTCTTCACCCGTATTGACCGCCGCCGCAAGTTGCCCGTCACCATCCTGTTGCGCGCCCTGGGCATGGAAGAAGAAGAAATCCTGGATTTCTTTTTCGAGAAAACCCGGGTCACCCTGCGCAAGGGCGATGCCAAGATCGATCTGGTGCCGCAGCGTCTGCGCGGCGACAACGCGCTGTTCGACATCGTGGACAAGGACGGCAACGTCATCGTGGCCCGGGATCGCCGCATCACCGCGCGCCATGTGAAGTTGATCAGCGAAGCGGGCGTGACGACCCTGGACGTGCCGGATGATTATCTGATCGGCAAGATCCTGGCCCACAACCTGGTCGATAGCGAGACCGGGGAGCTGGTCGCTCGGGCAAACGACGAGCTTACCGAAGAAGCCCTGGAGCGGATGCGGGAAGCCAAGGTCAAGAAATTCGACATTCTTTATGTCAACGATCTTGACCAGGGGCCGTATATTTCCAACACCTTGCGCATTGACCCGACCAGCAACGAGCTCGAAGCGCTGTGGGAAATCTACAAGATGATGCGTCCCGGTGAGCCGCCGACCAAGGAAGCGGCCCAGAACCTGTTCAAGAATCTGTTCTTTACTGCCGAGCGCTACGACCTGTCGGCCGTGGGTCGTATGAAGTTCAATCGCCGAGTGGCCCGCAAGGACATTACCGGTCCGGGGGTGCTGGATCGCGATGACATCCTGGCTGTACTCAAGGTCCTGATCGACATCCGCAACGGCAACGGCGTGGTTGACGATATCGACCATCTCGGCAATCGCCGCGTGCGTTCGGTCGGCGAAATGGCCGAAAACGTGTTCCGCATCGGCCTGGTGCGCGTAGAGCGCGCCGTGCGCGAACGCCTGAGCGTGGCCGAGAGCGAAGGCCTGACCCCGCAGGACTTGATCAACGCCAAGCCGGTGGCGGCCGCGGTCAAGGAGTTCTTCGGCTCCTCGCAGCTGTCGCAGTTCATGGACCAGAACAACCCGCTGTCGGAAGTCACCCACAAGCGTCGCGTCTCGGCCTTGGGCCCCGGTGGCCTGACCCGCGAGCGGGCCGGCTTCGAAGTCCGCGACGTGCATCCGACGCATTACGGGCGTCTGTGCCCGATTGAAACGCCGGAAGGTCCGAACATCGGCTTGATCAATTCGCTGGCCTGTTACAGTCGGACCAATCAGTACGGCTTCCTGGAAACCGCTTATCGCCGCGTGCGCGACGGCCAGGTCACGGACGAAGTGGAGTTCCTGTCGGCGATTGAAGAGGGCGAGTACGTGATTGCCCAGGCCAACGCGGACCTCGACGAGAAGGGTCGCTTTGTCGATGAGCTGATTCCTTGCCGTCATCTGGGCGAATTTGCCCTGCAGCAGCCGGACGCCATCCAATACATGGACGTCTCGCCGCGCCAGATCGTCTCGGTGGCGGCCTCGCTGGTGCCGTTCCTCGAGCATGACGACGCCAACCGCGCGTTGATGGGCTCGAACATGCAGCGCCAGGCCGTGCCGACGCTGCGCGTCGACAAGCCGCTGGTCGGCACCGGCATGGAGCGGGTAGTGGCGACTGACTCGGGCGTCACCACCGTGGCCTTGAGAGGCGGGGTGGTGGATCAGGTCGATGCCGGCCGTATCGTGGTTCGCGCCAACGAAGACGAAGTGGGCGAGGACGATCCGGGGGTGGACATCTACAATCTGGTCAAGTACACCCGCTCCAACCAGAACACCTGCATGAACCAGCGACCGCTGGTCAAGGTCGGCGACGTCGTGGCCAAGCGTGACGTGCTGGCCGACGGCCCATCGACCGATCTCGGCGAACTGGCCCTGGGCCAGAACATGCTGGTCGCTTTCATGCCGTGGAATGGCTACAACTTCGAAGACTCCATCCTGATCTCCGAGCGTGTGGTGCAGGAAGACCGCTTCACCTCGATCCATATCGAGGAATTGACTTGTGTCGCCCGCGATACCAAGCTCGGTACCGAGGAAATCTCCGCCGATATCCCCAACGTGGGTGAGTCCACGCTGAACAAGCTTGACGAGGCCGGTATCGTGTTCATTGGTGCCGAAGTGAAGGCGGGAGACATCCTGGTCGGCAAGGTGACGCCGAAGGGTGAGACTCAGCTGACGCCTGAAGAAAAACTTCTGCGCGCGATTTTTGGCGAAAAGGCCTCCGACGTCAAAGACACCTCTTTGCGCGTGCCTTCGGGTATGGACGGCACCGTCATCGATGTTCAGGTCTTCACTCGCGAGGGCGTGGACAAGGATGCTCGGGCCATCTCGATCGAGAAAGACGAGATTCGTCAGGTCAAGAAGGATCTCGACGATCAGCTGCGCATCATGGAAAACGCGATCTTCGCCCGCCTCGAGTCGGTCCTGGTTGGCAAAGTGGTCGACAAGGGTCCGGTCGGGATCAAGAAGGGCGACAAGGTCACCAAGACCTTCCTGACGGGTCTCAAGCGCGATGACTGGTTCAAGCTGCGCATGCGCAACGACGATGCCCAGGATGTGCTCGAGCGGGCCAGCCGCCAGATTGAAAAGCAGCGCAAACTGTTCGACAAGCGCTTTGAGGAAAAGAAGGCCAAGATCACCCGTGGCGATGACCTCGCCCCCGGCGTGCTCAAGATGGTGAAAGTTTATCTGGCTGTGAAGCGCCGCATGCAGCCGGGCGACAAGATGGCCGGCCGTCACGGCAACAAGGGCGTGATTTCGACCATCGTCCCCACCGAGGACATGCCGTTCATGGAAGATGGCACGCCGGTCGATATCGTCCTCAACCCGCTGGGCGTGCCCTCGCGAATGAACATTGGTCAGGTGCTGGAAACGCACCTGGGCTGGGCGGCGCGCGGTCTGGGCAAGAAGATCGAGTTGATGCTCGAAGAAGAGCGCAAGACCGAAGAAGTCCGGCAATTTATCGGCGAGATCTACAACTCCGATCGCGACGGCCGGGTTGACATGAGCCAGTTCAGCGACGAAGAAGTCATGGAAATGGCCGGCAACCTCAAGGGCGGGGTGCCGATGGGAACTCCGGTCTTCGACGGTGCCGACGAGGTCGAAATCAAGAAGCTGCTGCGGATGGCCGATCTGCCGGAGTCCGGTCAGACCACGCTGTTTGACGGTCGCACCGGTGATGCTTTCGACCGACCGGTTACCGTGGGCTACATGTACATGCTCAAGCTCAATCACCTGGTCGATGACAAGATGCACGCTCGCTCGACCGGCCCTTACAGTCTGGTCACTCAGCAGCCCTTGGGCGGCAAGGCTCAGTTCGGCGGGCAGCGCTTCGGCGAGATGGAGGTCTGGGCGCTGGAGGCTTATGGCGCGGCGTACACGCTGCAGGAAATGCTCACCGTCAAGTCCGACGATGTGCAGGGCCGTAACCAGATGTACAAGTCGATCGTCGACGGCAACAATCAGATGGTGGCCGGCATGCCGGAATCTTTCAATGTGCTGGTGAAGGAAATTCGCTCGCTGGGCATTAACATCGAACTCGAAGAATCCTGATCTCAGGAGGAGTAGCAAGACATGCGCGATCTTTTCAATCTGTACAAGCGACAGGCCCAGATCACCGATTTTGACAGCATTCGAATCGGTCTGGCTCCTCCCGAACTGATCAAGTCCTGGTCCTTCGGTGAGGTCAAGAAACCTGAGACCATCAATTATCGGACCTTCAAGCCCGAGCGGGAAGGCCTGTTCTGTGCCGCGATCTTTGGCCCGATCAAGGATTACGAATGCCTGTGCGGCAAGTACAAGCGCATGAAGCACCGGGGCGTGAAGTGTGAAAAGTGCGGCACCGAAGTCACTCTGACCAAGGTTCGGCGCGAGCGCATGGGCCATATCGAGCTGGCCTCGCCGGTCGCCCACATTTGGTTCCTGAAGTCACTGCCCTCCCGCATCGGCTTGATGCTGGACATGACCCTGCGTGACATCGAGCGCATCCTGTACTTCGAGTCCTACCTGGTGCTGGATCCGGGCATGACGCCGCTGGAGCGTGGCCAATTGCTGACCGATGAGCAGTACTTTGAGTCGGTCGAGCAGTACGGAGATGAGTTCGATGCTCGCATGGGCGCCGAAGCGGTTTACGAACTGCTCAAGAATATCGACCTGGCCAGCGAGCTGGCCAAGCTGCGCGAAGATATTGCCAGCACCAACTCCGAGACCAAAATCAAGCGCCTGACCAAACGCATCAAGCTAATGGAGGCCTTCATCGAGTCGGGCAACCGGCCCGAGTACATGATTCTGACCATTCTGCCGGTGTTGCCGCCCGATCTGCGGCCGCTGGTGCCGCTGGATGGCGGACGGTTCGCGACCTCGGATCTGAACGATCTGTACCGCCGGGTCATCAACCGTAACAACCGCCTGCGCCGCCTGCTCGACCTCAGTGCGCCCGACATCATCGTGCGCAACGAAAAGCGCATGTTGCAAGAGTCCGTGGATGCCTTGCTCGACAATGGCCGTCGCGGTCGCGCCATTACCGGCACCAACAAGCGCCCGCTGAAATCGCTGGCCGACATGATCAAGGGCAAGCAGGGCCGCTTCCGCCAGAACCTGCTGGGCAAGCGTGTCGACTACTCCGGCCGTTCGGTGATTGTGGTCGGTCCCACGCTCAAGCTGCACGAGTGCGGGCTGCCGAAAAAGATGGCGCTGGAGCTGTTCAAGCCGTTCATCTTTTCCAAGCTGCAGCGGCGGGGCATTGCCGCCACCATCAAGGCGGCCAAAAAGCACGTCGAGCGCGAAGAAGGCGAGGTCTGGGACATTCTCGACGAAGTCATCCGCGAGCACCCGGTGCTGCTCAACCGCGCACCGACCCTGCACCGCTTGGGTATTCAGGCTTTCGAGCCGGTGCTGATCGAAGGTAAGGCCATCCAGCTGCACCCGCTGGTCTGTACGGCCTTCAACGCCGACTTTGACGGCGACCAGATGGCCGTGCATGTGCCGCTGAGCCTGGAAGCGCAGCTCGAGGCGCGTGCGCTGATGATGTCTTCGAACAACATTCTGTCGCCGGCCAACGGCGAGCCGATCATCGTGCCGACCCAGGATGTGGTCTTGGGCCTGTACTACATGACTCGCGCCTTGCCGGGCGCCAAAGGTGAGGGGATGTTCTTCTCCAGCGTTGCCGAGGTCCAACGCGCTTACGCCAATCGACAGGTTGATTTGCAGGCCGCTGTTACGGTTCGTCTCCGCGAAACTCAGATTGAAGATGGTCAGGCGACCGAAACCATTCGGCGTGAGCAGACCACGGTCGGCCGCGCCATGCTGTGGGATATCGTTCCGGCTGGCCTGCCCTTCGAGCTGGTCAACCAGGTTCTGAAGAAAAAGCAGATTTCGCGTCTGATCGACGAGTGTTACCGGCATTTGGGCCTGAAGAAGACCGTGGTCTTTGCCGACCAGCTGATGTACACCGGCTTCGCCAACTCGACCCGGGCCGGGGTGTCCATCGGCCTGGATGACCTGCAGGTGCCGCCGGAGAAGAAGGAGATTCTGGAGCGCGCCGAAAAGGAAGTGCTCGATATTCAGCATCAGTACGCATCGGGCGTGGTGACCTCGGGCGAGCGCTACAACAAGGTGGTCGATATCTGGTCGCGGACCAATGAAGAAGTGGCGCGCGCCATGATGAAGCGCATCGGCAAGGAAACCCGCGTCGATGCCCTGGGTAATGAAGTCGAGGAAGATTCCATGAACTCGATTTTCATTATGGCCGACTCCGGCGCCCGCGGTTCCGCCGCGCAGATTCGGCAGCTGGCCGGCATGCGCGGCCTGATGGCCAAACCGGACGGCTCCATCATTGAAACGCCGATTACCGCCAACTTCCGCGAAGGCCTGAATGTCCTGCAGTATTTCATCTCCACCCATGGCGCGCGCAAGGGTCTGGCCGACACGGCCCTGAAGACCGCCAACTCCGGTTACCTGACCCGTCGTCTGGTCGACGTCGCCCAGGACCTGGTGGTGATCGAAGACGACTGCGGTACCGAGCAGGGCATCGAGATGCTGCCCATCGTGGAAGGTGGAGACATCGTCGAACCGCTGCGCGAGCGCATTCTCGGCCGCGTGGTGGCCCAGGACATCTATTACAGCGACAGTGACGATGTGCTGTGCGCGCGCGGCACGCTGCTCGATGAGCAGTGGGTGGCCACGCTGGAACAGCACGGCGTGGACCGAGTGCTGGTGCGGTCGCCGATCACCTGCGAAACCAAGCATGGCATTTGTGCCGCCTGCTACGGTCGCGATCTGGCTCGCGGCAGCATCGTCAACCATGGCGAAGCGGTGGGCGTGATCGCTGCGCAATCCATTGGTGAGCCCGGTACCCAGTTGACGATGCGGACTTTCCACATTGGAGGGGCTGCGTCTCGGTCGGTTGCCATTGACCACATCGAGGTCAAGTCCGGCGGCACGGTCCGCTTCTACAACCTGAAGTCGGTGGAAAACTCCGACGGGCTGCTGGTGGCGGTGTCGCGTTCGGGCGAGCTGTCGGTGATCGACAGTCAGGGCCGCGAGCGTGAGCGTTACAAGATTCCCTACGGTGCAGTGCTGAGCGTCAAGGAAGGCGATGCGGTCGACATTGGCCAGAATGTGGCCAACTGGGATCCGCACACTCACCCGGTTGTTACCGAAGTGGCCGGGGTGGCCAGTTTCCAGGATTTCATCGGCGGGGTAACCGTTGCCGAGGAAACCGACGACATCACGGGCTTGAGCTCGCTGGTCGTGACCGACCCGAAAAAGCGCGGCAGCGAAGGCAAGGATCTGCGCCCGATCATCCGCTTGCTGGACAAGCAGGGTAAGCCGATCAACATCCCCAACACCGAGCAGCCGGCGCAGTACTACCTGCCGGCCGGCGCGGTCGTCAACGTGACCGATGGCCAGGAAATCAAGGTCGGCGACGTGGTGGCTCGTATTCCGCAGGAATCCTCCAAGACTCGTGATATTACGGGTGGTTTGCCGCGCGTGGCCGATCTATTCGAGGCTCGCAAGCCCAAGGAAGGCGCTTTGCTGGCCGAGGCCTCCGGCGTGGTGAGCTTCGGCAAGGAGACCAAGGGCAAGCAGCGTCTGGTGATTACCGACGAAGCCGGTGAGGTGCACGAGGAGCTGATTCCGAAGTGGCGTCAGGTGCTGGTGTTTGAAGGTGAACACGTGCAAAAGGGCGAAACCGTGGTTGACGGCGAGCCTAATCCGCACGATATCCTCCGCCTGCTCGGCGTGGAGAGCCTGGCCAATTACCTGGTCCAGGAGATTCAGGACGTCTATCGTCTGCAGGGCGTGAAGATCAACGACAAGCACATCGAGGTGATCATTCGCCAGATGCTGCGCAAGGTCGAAATCCTCGACGGCGGCGATACCCGTTTCCTGCGCGGCGAGCAGGTCGATGCGATCCGGGTGCTGGAAGAGAATCAGAAGGCAGAGGCCGATAGCCTGCGGCCGGCCACCTTCCAGCGCGTGCTGCTGGGGATTACCAAGGCCTCACTGGCGACGGAGTCGTTCATCTCCGCGGCTTCGTTCCAGGAAACGACTCGCGTGCTTACCGACGCCGCGGTGCGTGGCACCACCGACAACCTGCGCGGCCTGAAGGAAAACGTTATCGTTGGCCGCCTGATTCCGGCCGGAACCGGCCGGGTTGCGATGGCGCGTCGCAAAGCGGAACGCCTGCAACAGGTCAGCTACCAGGACGTCGATGCGGAACTGGCAGCGGCGCTGCGGGCCTCGGATGCCGAACATAGCGAGGCCGGAGAAAGCGTTTCCGAGTAAGTCAGGGCTCCCGCCGGCCGCTGGACGGTCGGTGGGGCCAAATCATGGTGGGGATGGCAGTGCTTTCGGCGCGCGCAGCCGCGCGCGGAGTTGACACTGACATCAAGACCCTTTAATATTCCCGTTCTTCGGCAGACCGCTTTGCGGCTCTGTCGTTTGTTTTCTTAAGGTCCAGTCATATGTCCACGATCAATCAGTTGGTTCGCAAGCCCCGGCGTGCGAAGCAGTACAAGTCGAACGTGCCTGCCCTCGAGGCATCGCCGCAAAAGCGCGGCGTTTGCACGCGCGTGTATACCACAACCCCGAAAAAGCCGAATTCGGCTTTGCGCAAGGTGGCTCGTGTCCGCCTGACCAATGGTTACGAAGTGACCAGCTATATCGGCGGAGAAGGGCACAATCTGCAGGAGCACTCGGTCGTGTTGATCCGCGGTGGTCGTGTCAAGGACCTGCCCGGGGTGCGCTACCACACCGTGCGCGGCAGTCTCGACACTGCCGGCGTCTCCGATCGCCGCCAGGCTCGTTCGAAATACGGCGCCAAGCGTCCGAAGAAATAGGAGAGAGCCGCATGTCCCGCAAGCATTCAAATTTTGAGCGCCCGATTCTGCCGGATCCCAAATTCGGTAACGAAATGATCGCGCGTTTCATCAACATGGTCATGAAGAGCGGCAAGAAGTCGGTCGCCGAGCGCATTGTCTATGGCGCCATCGACGAGATGGAGCGCCGTGGCCATGGCGAACCGCTTTCGGCCATCGAGAAGGCGCTGGAAAATGTGGCGCCGGCGGTCGAGGTCAAATCCCGCCGCGTCGGTGGCGCGACCTATCAGGTGCCGGTCGAAGTGCGCCCGAAGCGCCGGCAGACCCTGGCCATGCGCTGGGTGATTGACGCGGCGCGCAAGCGAGGCGAGGCCAGTATGCCACTGCGCCTGGCCGGCGAGCTGCTGGATGCTGTGGAGGAACGGGGTTCGGCGGTCAAGAAGCGCGAAGACGTCCATCGCATGGCCGAGGCCAACAAGGCTTTTTCGCATTACCGCTGGTAATGCGCCAATCGACAGAGGTTCAACACCGTGTCACGCAAAGTATCTATCGAGCGCTACCGTAACATCGGAATCATGGCGCACATCGACGCCGGCAAAACCACCACCACCGAGCGCATTCTGTTTTACACAGGGGTTTCCCACAAGCTTGGTGAGGTTCATGACGGTAACGCCGTGATGGACTGGATGGAGCAGGAGCAGGAACGCGGTATCACGATTACCTCTGCGGCAACCACCTGCTTTTGGAAAGGCATGGATCAGGATTGGCCCGAGTATCGAATCAACATCATTGATACTCCGGGCCACGTTGACTTCACCATTGAGGTGGAGCGGTCACTGCGCGTGCTTGATGGCGCGGTGGCGGTGTTCTGTGCCGTCGGCGGCGTCGAGCCGCAGTCCGAGACGGTCTGGCGCCAGGCGACCAAGTATCAGGTCCCGCGCATGTGCTTCGTCAACAAGATGGATCGCACCGGCGCTAACTTCCAGCGCGTGGTCGGGCAGATCAAGGACCGCCTGGGCGCGAATCCGGTGCCGATCCAGCTACCGATCGGCGCCGAAGAGCACTTCGAGGGCGTGATCGACCTGGTCAAGATGCGGGCGATTTACTGGGATGTCGAAAACATGGGCACGACCTATGAAGCGCGCGACATTCCGGACAGCCTGGCTGATGAAGCTGCCGCGGCCCGCGAGTTCATGATCGAATCCGCCGCCGAAGCGGTTGAAGAGCTCATGGAGAAATACCTCGAGGGCGAGGAACTCAGCAACGACGAAATCATGCGCGGGCTGCGCGAGGGCACGCTCAAGAACGAGATTGTGCCGGTCCTGTGTGGCACCGCCTTCAAAAACAAGGGCGTGCAGGCGCTGCTCGACGCAGTGGTGCAGTACATGCCGTCGCCGACCGAGGTCAAGGCCATCCGCGGCATTGATGATGACGAGCAGGAGGATGTGCGTAAGTCCAGCGACGAAGAGCCATTCGCGGCGCTGGCGTTCAAAATCGCCACCGACCCGTTTGTCGGTACGCTGACTTTCTTCCGGGTTTATTCCGGCGTGGTCAAATCGGGGGATACGGTGCTGAACCCGGTCAAGGGCAAGAAAGAGCGTATCGGTCGAATTCTGCAGATGCACGCCAACTCCCGTGAGGAGATCAAGGAAGTGCGCGCAGGCGATATCGCGGCCGCGGTGGGCCTGAAGGATGTGACGACGGGCGATACCTTGTGTGATCCGTCCAACGTCATCACCCTGGAGCGCATGGAATTCCCCGAACCGGTGATTGCCGTTGCGGTCGAGCCCAAGACCAAGAGCGATCAGGAAAAAATGGGCATTGCGCTGTCGAAGCTGGCGCAGGAGGATCCTTCCTTCCGCGTGCACACCGACGAAGAGTCGGGGCAAACCATCATTTCCGGCATGGGCGAATTGCACCTCGACATCATCGTCGATCGCATGCGTCGCGAGTTCAAGGTCGAAGCCAATGTCGGCAAGCCGCAGGTGGCTTACCGCGAGACTATCCGGCAGGCGGTCGAAGCCGAGGGCAAGTTCGTGCGTCAGTCTGGCGGCCGTGGTCAGTATGGTCACGTCAAAATCCGCCTGGAGCCCATGGAAGAAGGCGGTGGTTATGAGTTTGTCGACGAGATCGTCGGCGGCGTCGTGCCGAAAGATTACATTCCGGCCGTTGGCAAGGGCATTGCCGAGCAGATGAACAACGGGGTTCTGGCGGGGTTCCCGATGGTCGACGTCAAGGCGACTTTGTTCGATGGCTCCTACCACGAAGTCGATTCCAGCGAGATGGCGTTCAAGATCGCCGGCTCCATGGCCTTCAAGGAAGGTGCGCTCAAGGCCAAGCCTGTCCTGCTGGAACCGATCATGAAGGTCGAGGTGGTGAGCCCCGAGGACTACATGGGCGACGTGATGGGCGACCTGAACCGCCGGCGCGGCCTGGTCCAGGGCATGGAAGACGTGCCTGCCGGTAAGGTGATTCGGGCCAACGTCCCCTTGGCGGAGATGTTTGGATACGCTACCGACCTGCGCTCCATGAGCCAGGGTCGCGCGACTTACTCCATGGAGTTCCTGCACTACTCGGAAGCTCCGAACAGCGTGGCCGAAGAAGTCATGAAGAAGTCGGCCTGACGTCGAACCATTTTACGAAATAGCAAGGAAATACCCATGTCCAAGGCAAAGTTTGAACGCACGAAGCCGCACGTGAATGTCGGCACGATTGGTCACGTAGACCATGGCAAGACGACGCTGACGGCGGCGCTGACGAAGGTGTGCGCGGAAGCTCGCGGTGGTGAATTCCGGGCCTATGATCAGATTGACAATGCGCCGG
>SLJA01000306.1 GCA_007135355.1 Wenzhouxiangella sp. | reverse complement strand
GCCCCCCGGGTGCTAAGATTTCCACCGACCCTTGCCAGCATCGATCATCGTGCCCGATTCATCGCTACGCGCGGCCGCCGACCGCCAGCTCATCCACCCGCGCCTGCCCGCGGTGCTGCGTCAACACTGTCCGTATCTGCCCCCCGAGGTGCCGGCCGAGGCGCTGTCCACGGCGATTCATCCGGACTGCCAGATGCTGGATTTCTCCCTGCGCCACCACCAGGACGCCGCGCTCTCGGTCAGCCAGTACTTCGCCGTCGCGCTGCAGCAATACCACACCATGCGCCAGATCAGCCGACGCGTGTTCGGCGCGCGCGAAGACCTGCGCGTACTCGATTTCGCCTGCGGTTACGGGCGCCTGCTGAGATTCCTGGCCCACAGCCTGCCGCGGGAGCAGATCTGGGCCTCCGACATCCAGGTCGACGCGGTGGACTACGTGCGCCAACAATTCGGTGTGCATGGCCTGCCGTCCACCGCTGCACCGGAACACTTTGATCTAGACCAGCGCTTCGACATGATCTGGGTCGCCTCGCTGTTCTCGCACCTGCCCGAGCACTTGTTTCAGCGCTGGCTCGAGCGCCTGGCCAAGCTGCTGGCGCCCGGCGGCATTCTTTGTTTCAGCACCCACGGAGAAGGACTATTGCCAGCCGGTTTCAAGCTGCCGCCGTCCGGATTCCAGTATCAATCGGTGAGCGAAAACGAGGACCTGGGCGCCGACATTTACGGCACGATGCATGTCTCCAAGGCCTACGTCGAGCGGGCCTTGAAAAGCGTGTTTGGCGAGAGCCTGCGCTGGCGCCATTTTCACAAGCTGCTGGCGGCCGAGCAGGATGTCTACATTGCCGCGTTCGACAACGGCGGTCCCGATCTGGGTGGCCTGGAAGAGTTTCGACGCGGCCCGCGCGGCTGGCTGGACGTGCAGCGGATGCAGGAGGACGGGCTGTATCTGCAGGGCTGGGCCGCATCCATCGACGATGGCGACCTGGATTGCCTGGAATTGGAGTGGGCTGATCAGCAATTGCGGCTCATCCCCGCTGAACCAAGGCCAAGGGTGGCCGAGGTGCTCGGCGACTCGCGCTTGAGTCACTGTGGCTTCTCCTGCACCCTGCAGTGGCCGGAGGGTGCGGAATCGACCTATCTGGTAATCAGCGCGATCAGCCGGCGCGGCGAACGCGGACTGGTGTACGCCGGCGAAGTGTTCGCCTGAGGCCTAGCGAGTCCGGTCGGCGCGGACTGGCTACTCGGCCGGGCGCAGCGCCAGCGGTCCGAATACGCGCGCTTCTGTGCGACTCGCTGACTCGCTAACTCGCAGAGTGGTTAACTACAATGAGAGCATGAACTCCGGACACGCCGGAACACGGCCCCACTGAACGCGGGAGCACTATCAGTGAATCCGCCCGACACCATGCGCGCCATGCTGCTGCGGGCCACGCAGAAGCTGGAGCGCAACTCACAGCCGCTGGAAGCGGTGGAGTGCGCGCGGCCGCAGCCTGAACCTGGCGAGGTCCTTATCGCTGTCCATGTCTGCGCGGTCTGCCACACCGAACTTGACGAAATCGAGGGAAGGGTCGAGGCACGGCTGCCGGTAATCCCGGGGCACCAGGTCGTCGGTACCGTGTGCGCACACGGCGCAGGCGTCGAGGCACCGGCGACCGGCACCCGCGTCGGCGTCGGCTGGATCCATTCAGCCTGCGGAGCATGCGAGTGGTGCCGATCGGGCCGGGAGAATCTGTGTCCTGATTTTCACGGCACCGGTTGTCACGCACACGGCGGCTACGCCGAGTTCATGACCGCCTCGGCCGCCTTCGTCCATCCCGTCCCCGACGCCCTCGGCGACGAGCAGGCCGCGCCCATGCTGTGCGGCGGCGCCATCGGCCTGCGCAGCCTGCGCCTGGCCGGAATGAACAACGGCCAGGCCCTGGGCCTGACCGGCTTCGGCGGCTCCAATCACCAGGTGCTGCGGCTGGCGAAGATTCTCCATCCCGACAGCCCGGTGCTGGTGTGGGCGCGCGATCCGGACCAGCGCGAGCGTGCGCTGGCCGACGGCGCGGCCTGGGCCGGCGATACCGAAGACGAACCACCGCAACAGGCGGCGGCCATCATCGACACCACCCCGGTGTGGAAGCCTGTCGTGGCGGCACTGGCAGCGCTGGCCCCCGGCGGCAAGCTGGTCGTCAACGCCATCGCCAAGGAGAGCAGCGACATCGATACGCTCACCGAACTGGACTACCCGCGTCACCTGTGGCGCGAAAAGACCATCCAGAGCGTGGCCAACGTCACCCGGGCCGATATCGCTGATTTCCTGAGCCTGGCCGCCGACCATCCGTCCTTGCGTCCGCGCACCCGGCTGCGACCGCTGGCCGAGGCCAACGAGGCCTTGCTGGAAATGCGCTTCGGACCGATCCGGGGTGCAACGGTGCTTTCCATGAGCCAACCCGGCTAGTGGTCGGTTTCCGCCTCGCGCCTGCAACAAGGATCAGGCCGAGTCGAGCCTGATTCGTTCCACCACTTCCTGGGCCGAACGCACCGCCGTTTCCAGCAGCGGCACGCCCTCCCAGGCCCATGACCCGCAGTAGAACACCCGCCGGCCCGGCTGGCGATGCCATTGCCGCACCGTCTCCGGTACCGCCCGGCTTTGCCGGTTGACCACCGCGCGCTGCAGGGGGATGCGGCGGATGACCTGGTCGGGATCGAGCTCGATGATCGGATTCCAGCTTTGCAGCACCGGCGGGCGACCGCTCAGGCTGGGCTCCACCGCATTGACCCAGACTGTGAACATGGATTGGCCGAGCTCACGATCCATGAAGAAATTGAGCGCCGTCCAGTCGCTTCGCCGGCACGGCATGACGCGCAGGTCGCGATGCACCACCAGTTCGCCGTCGACGTAAGGAACGCGGGCGAGAAAATCGCGCTCCTGGCCAAACTGGCTGTCGTCGAGAAAGTCCAGCTGGTTGGCCTGGGTGGCGACGATGACGCGATCAAACACCCCCTCTCCGAGCTTGCTGCCGGCAACTAATACGCCTGCATCCAATTGCCGGATCGATTCGACCGGGTGCCCGGCACGAAGCGGGATATCCCGCCCCAGTTCGGCCGCCAGATGCGCCGTGCCGCCGGTCAGTCGGCGCAGTCGGCCCGAGGGCAATATCCCGAACAGCAAGTCCAGCAACTGGCCGGCCGGCCAGGCATTCAGGTGTTCCTCATCGCAGGTGCAGACCGTGGCCAGAATGGGCAGGATCAAGCCACGCCACAGCAGCCGATCCGGATCGTGCCGAGCGACGAATTCCCCCAGGGTCAGATCCCGCTCCGACGCCTGAATGCGGCGCGTTGCCCTGATCAAACCGATCATGCCGGCTGCGCATCTGAGATTGCGCAGACTCAAGTGACGCCAGGCGCCGATCATCGGCCAGCCCGTCACCGGCATGTGGCGACTGCGCAACCAGCTTTGGCCGTCCAGCCAGCTGCAGGACACATCGACATTGGCCGCAAAGGTATCGATACCCACGGTCCTGGCCAGCTTCAGGGTCTGGTCCCAGCGGCCCTCGCCCATGACCCGAAGCGGGACATCCACCCGACCGCCATCCACTTGCAGGCTGTGCGCGGCCATGCCCAGTGCGTCATGAGATTCGAACAGGCAAACGTCGTGACCAAGCTGGCGACAGCCGTAAGCCGCGGCCAGACCCGCCATTCCGCTACCGATCACCGCGATTCGCTGTGTCATCGATCCCTTGACATTCCGAGACAGGCTCCAGTCGAATTCAGCCGCAGCTCGGCTCAACAAACCGGGTGCGCCAGCCTGTCAATAGCGCAGTCCGAAACCGTATTGAAATAGCGGATCATAGTCCGGATCGCCGATCCGCAGCGGGACCTGGCCGGCATCGCGCGGCCAGGAGAACCCGAGCCGGCCGCTGAAATTGTAGTCGCCGAACAACAGCTCGGCGATTCCCAGACCCTCGGAGCCGGGTAGCCAGGCCACGACAAAGGCATCAGACCACGCGAGCTCTTCGGTCACCAGCAATGGCCGGCCGGAGATCAGCACCGTGACCAGCCGGGTGCCTTGTTCGTGATAAGCGCGAATCAGCTCGCGTTGCTCGGGACTCAGCACCAGTTCTTCGGCGCGCCGGTCACCCGCCCCCTCGGCGTAAGGCGTCTCGCCGACGACGATGATGGCCACTTCCGCGTCAGCGCGAACACTGTCCGTTCCGGCGTCGATCACTCGCTCGCTGCCGATCAGCTGGCGAATGCCGTCGATGATGCTGGTCGCGCCTTCGACCGGGCGCGCGGGGAAGCCGTATTGATCGGCATGGGCGCCCTGCCATTTCTTGGTCCAGCCGCCGCTCTGGTAGGCGACGTTGTCGGCATGCGAACCGGCTACGAT
>SLJA01000063.1 GCA_007135355.1 Wenzhouxiangella sp. | reverse complement strand
TTGCAGGTAGGTTTTATTGTATTGAAACTTGATGGCCATGTTTTGTGTGTTAAGAGGTGGAAGTCGCTGCCTGCCGGCACAGGATTAGTTCCTTTTCCAGTACTTATCGACAAACTCCTGGCGTATGCCCACCTCTTCAGGCTTGAAATGCTTGTTGAAGAGATCGTAGGCTGTCTCCAGCATGGCATCGGTATCGATGTTGACGTCGATGGCCAGCAACTTTTCTGAGTAGCCCCTGGCAAACTCCAGTGATCGTTCGTCGTAGTCGGTCAGGTCGAAGCCGTTCTCCTGCTTTGTCTTGGCGTTGGCCGCATCGGCATAGAGCCTTACCGCCGCGTTCATCACCTGTGGGTGGTCCTCGCGGGTTTTCTTGCCGATCACCAGCTGTTTCAGGCGCGAAAGACTGCGGAAGGGGTCTACGATCACCTTGCCCACATCGCTGTCCTTGCGAAGGAAGAGCTGCCCTTCGGTGATGTAGCCGGTATTGTCGGGCACCGCGTGGGTGATGTCCCCGCCCGACAGGGTGGTCACGGCGATGATGGTGATGGAGCCCCCGTCGGGGAACTGCACCGCCTTTTCGTATAGCCTGGCAAGGTCCGAGTAGAGTGAGCCGGGCATGGAGTCCTTGGATGGGATCTGGTCCATGCGGTTCGACACGATGCTCAGGGCGTCGGAATAAAGGGTCATGTCGGTTAGCAGCACCAGCACCTTTTCATTTTTTTCCACGGCAAAGTATTCGGCGGCGGTAAGGGCCATATCGGGCACCAGTAGCCTTTCCACGGGGGGTTCTTCGGTGGTGTTGATAAAGCCCACGATGCGGTCGAGGGCGCCGGCGTTGTCGAATACATTCTTAAAATAGAGGTAGTCGTCCCGTGTGAGTCCCATCCCCGCCAGGATGATCTTATCGGCCTTGGCGCGCAGGGCCACCATGGCCATCACCTGGTTGAAGGGCTGGTCGGGGTCGGCGAAGAAGGGGATCTTCTGGCCGGTCACCAGGGCGTTGTTGAGGTCGATGCCGGCGATGCCCGTGGGGATGAATTCAGATGGCTGTTTGCGTCGCACAGGATTCACGCTGGGTCCGCCGATCTCCCGCTCCTCGCCCATGATCTCACCGCCCTCCATGGGGTCTCCATAGGCGTTGAAGAAGCGTCCCGCCAAATCGTCGCCCACCTTGAGGCTGGGGGCCTTTCCGGCGAAGATCACCTCGGCATTGGTGGCGATCCCTTCGGTGCCGCCAAAGATCTGGAGGGTCACCATATCACCCATGATTTTTACGACCTGCGCCAGGCGCCCGTCGACAATGGCCAGTTCATCGTATCCAATGCCTTTGGCCTGCAGCGAGACGGTGGCCTTGGTCAGCTGGAACAGCTTGGTGTATACGCGTTGAAATGCTTTTGTGTCTTTTTCCATTGCTCCGTATCTTTTCCTGTTTGTTGATTATGCCTCCACGCTCTCTTCTTCGCTTTTGGCCTCTTCCTGTTCTCCGAGGATCTTGTCGAGCTCCTTTTGGTTCTTATGGAACTCATCCGATTCGTAGTTGGAGTAGTTCATCTGCTTCAGAGCGTTGATCACCCGCTTGAAGTAGGGGCCGATCTCTTCGAAAGAGTCAAAATGAAACTCCCTCTCGGTGATGCCGAGTGTACGATGCAGCATGAAATACTGCCTGTCCAGTGAAGAGGAGGCATCGATCTTGTCGAAGGCATCCTGCTGGAGGATGACGAAGTCGATCAGTTCAGACTTCCAGTAGCGTATGTGGTAGTCCAGCGGCACCCCATCGTCGCCCAGGATATTGATCTGCTCGTAGGCCTCCTTGCCCCTGAGCAGAATGTCTTTGGCCTTGAAGACGCTGCTGGTCCAGTTCTCATCGATGGTCTTGTTCAGGTATTCGGCGATTTCCGGGTATTCCAGGTATTTGGAATAGCTGTCGATGGGGTCGATGGCTGGGTAGCGCTTGCTGTCTGCCCTGTCCTGGGAGAGGGCGTAAAAGCAGCGGGCCACCTTTTTGGTGGACTCGGTGACGGGCTCCTTGAGGTTACCCCCGGCCGGCGACACTGTGCCGATGAAGGTGATGGATCCCGTATCCCCGTCGGGCAGGTAAACGAATCCGGCCCTGGCATAGAAATTGGCGATGATGGCCGAGAGGTCCATTGGAAAGCCGTCGGGACCGGGCAACTCTTCCATGCGGTTGGACATCTCGCGAAGCGCCTGCGCCCAGCGCGAGGTGGAGTCGGCCAGCAGCAGGATCTTCAGTCCCATGGCCCGGTAATACTCGGCGATGGTCATGGCCGTGTACACCGAAGCTTCTCGGGCCGCCACCGGCATGTTGGAGGTGTTGGCGATGATGGTGGTTCTCTCCATCAGTTTGCGCCCCGTGCGCGGGTCGTCCAGCTCAGGGAACTCGGTGAAGACTTCCACCACCTCGTTGGCCCGCTCGCCGCAGGCAGCGATGATCACCAGGTCGGCTTCGGCGTTCTTGGAGAGGTTGTGCTGCAGGACGGTCTTGCCCGATCCGAAAGGTCCGGGGATGAATCCCGTGCCTCCCTCGGCGATGGGGTTCAGGGTATCCATGACGCGGATCCCTGTTTCCAGTATCTTAAAGGGGCGTGGCTTGTCGGTATAGGCCCTGATGGGCACCTTCACCGGCCACCGCTGCACCATGGTCACCTTGTGTTCCTTGCCCTCCTGGTCGGTGAGCACGGCGATCACCTCTTTGGGGGCATACTCTCCGTCCCCCTTGATGCTTTTTACGGTGTACTCGCCCTTGAAGGTAAAGGGCACCATGATCTTATGGGGCATCCAGTTCTCCTTCACCTCGGCAAGCCACGAGCCGGCCACCACCTGGTCGCCCACCTTGGCCAGTACCTTGTATTCGTACTTCTTATCCATGTCGATGGCTTCGGTGTATTGTCCCCGTTTCAGAAACACCCCTTCCATCTTGTGCAGGTCGTTCTGGAGTCCGTCGTAGTTCTTGGACAGGATGCCTGGCCCCAGTGTGACTTCGAGCATGTGGCCCATAAACTCCACCTCGGTACCCACCTTGAGTCCGCGGGTGCTCTCAAAGACCTGTATGTAAGACTTGTTTCCCACCACCTTGATCACCTCGGCCATCAGGCGGGTGTCGCCGTGTTTGATAAAGCAGATCTCATTCTGGGCGGTCGTGCCTTCCGTCTCCACAATGACCAGGTTGGCGATGATGCCGCTTACTTTCCCAATCGTGTTCATAGGTGTTTATTTTTCTTTGAATGTTTCGGGTAATTCGTAGCTGGACTGCAACTCACTGAGCAGTTTTCGGAACAACTCGTTGCCATGGTCCCTGTCGATGGCCAGCCAGCGCTCGACCATGCCCAGCTTAATCACAAAGGCCAGGATCTTTTCAATGGTGAAATAGTGGAAGAAGCTCTCCTCGTCCAGGTATTTCCACTTCATGTCATCCGTGGCCTGTTCCCTTTCCCGAATGTCCTCCTTGCGCGATATGGCGGTGAGTTCCTCCATGTAGTCCAGCTCATTGCCCAGGCCAAAGTCCCTGGCGTGGCTTCTGCGGATGCTGTCTGAGACCTCTCCGCTGCCAATGACCTGGTGCTCGTAGGGCACCTTGTATTTCCGTGCGTTGAGGGCGAGCAAAATGTTCCTGACATTGCGTTCGAACCGCCACCATGAAAGCAGGAAGTCGTTGCGCTCTTCCGCGATCATGGCGTCGTAGAAAAGGGTGGTGAGTTCATTCTCCGGACTCATATCCGGGTAGAGTGGGTCTTTGTTCTTGAAAGCCACGATGAAGCGCTGCATGTAGTCAGGCAGGTTGGCGGGCTCCTTGATGTTTTCTTCCAGGCGTTCGCGGCTGAAGTTCCCCCGCTCGTCGTGGGGCTTGTCCTTTTTCTGGAGCAGGTTCAGCAGGTTGTCGTTGTCATAGGGGAGGAAGAGTTTTTCCACCAGGGCAAAATCGGCAGGGTGGATGTGCTCACGCCACTCTTGCCTGAAGGCCAGCTGTCCAACTACCAGCTTATGGATGTCGAGGCTGATGTCCTGCAGGCCTGCTACCAGGTAGTAATAGTTTCTTTTCATCACCATACTACTTCCCGGCCTTTGTTTCAAACAGCCATTCAATCAGGCGCGGACGCATGTACATCTTGAAGAAATGCTCGAAGTCTTCATCAGAGAACGATACCAGGTATGAACCGTCCTTGGGCCCAATCTTGAAGCCACCTTTCAATTTTTCGCTAAACTTGACTTCCAGCCCTTTGTCCAGTAGCGCTTTGGCTTTATGCTTGAAGAACTGCTGAAACTCCTCTTGTTTTTTTTCGGGCAGCAGCACCTGCAGGTCCACGTTGTCGCTGCTTTCGGGGTCCCATTTGTCTACGATGCCCTGGATGATGTCGCGGGTAAATGACACTTCCTTGAAAGCCCCTTTGGTCTCGGGTG
>SLJA01000027.1 GCA_007135355.1 Wenzhouxiangella sp. | reverse complement strand
TTGGAGGCAGCGGGGCATGGGGTCACCTTTCCGCCCGCCAATGGCTTTTACGAGTGTTGGGTGGTCGGCGTGGCATGGAGTCGCCGTTCCACCCGCCAAGCACCTTTACGCGATCGGCGATGCGGATGGTTGGTTGGCGCCTGGGTGCCACTGAGACTGAATCTCTGTAGCTTGCGCGCTCAGTGGTTTCGAACGGGGTCCGTGCTGTGGATGGATGCGGCCCGGGACGTGCACGCCGCCGAGCCCCTTGGCGGGCGGAAAGGCAACCCCATACCCCACTGACAGATTGGTGGTGGTTGAAGGAATCTCTGCTTCGGGTATCGCGGCTGCGGCTTGCCCGCCGAGCACCGCTTGTCAGCTGGAGAGGGAACCCAGTACCCCGCCGAAAACCTGGCAGGTGGAAGACCTCACCCCCTGCAAGCATCGCGGCAGGCTCATTGTGGGAGTTGGCCCTCGAACTTGAAGTGCCCCCAACCCCACCCAACCCTCAGCCTCTCGCACCGGGGGGTGTTGGCTGATTCGGGCCGGGCGCGGCGCGGCGGCGCCACGCATCCAGCCGATTCATCAGCCGGCAAGGCGCTTTCCCGAAGTCAGTCGCCAAGAATCTGCCGGCTAACAAATCGTACCGGCACCCAGGAGCCCCCCAACCCTCAGCCTCCACAGAAGTCGTACGCCGCGCCCGGCTCGAAGGCAGCCAACATCCCCCGGTGCACGATGCCCGAACCCAACCGAAACTCTGCAAGCAAGCCCCCGGTCAAAAGCCATGGAACCCAAGCAAGAGCAAGGCAATGGCCGCTTGAACTTGCCGGGTGCCGAACCAATTTTTGTCGTGAAGTGGGTTCACGCAAGGAGGTGCAGTTATCATGAAACTCAGTCGCATCAAACCCTTCAACTGGTTCAAACGTGAACAACCGTCCGCGGGCGAACTGCTGCCCCGGAGAGGCGAAGGCACCGAGCCGCTGGCGCGGATGCACCGCGAGATGGATCGCATGTTCGAAGACTTCTTCGGCGGCCGCTGGCCGGACTGGTCGGCGCAGTCGTCTGACCTGGTGCTGCGGCCGAATGTCGATATTGCCGAGTCGAAAAAGGCCTACCGGATTTCGGTCGAAGTGCCGGGTGTAGAGGAAAACGAACTGGAGCTGAGCGTCGATGGCGATACCCTGATCATCTCCGGTGAGAAACGTCAGGAGCACGAGGAAGACGAAGAAGGCTTCCACCGGATCGAGCGGCGCTATGGCAGCTTCCGCCGGGTGCTCAGCCTGCCGGATGACGCCGACGTCGACGGGATCAAGGCCAACTTCCGCAACGGCGTGCTCAAGATCAAGGTGCCGCGGCGCGAATCGTCTCAGGGCGCTGCTCGCAGCATCAAGATCGGCTGAATCCAGCCCGTGAACAGCTCTTCCTGAGACGGGGTGCTTGAAGCATTACAATCTAGCCCTCACGAGTGCTTAGGGCCGGGCCGGTTTGATATCGATTCGCGCAAGACTGGTTTGCAGCGTGTTGGCGGCGTCGATCGTCGGATCGGTTCAGGCCGCCGGTCCGTTGAGCTTCGCCGATGCCATGGCGCGTCTGGAGGCCAACAGTCATGTGCTGGAGGCCGCTAGACTGGAATTGGCCCAGGCCGAGGCCGAGCTGGAGCAGGCGCGTGGACGCCGGCTACCCACGGTCGGCCTGGAAGGTCGCGCAACGCGCCTGGACAGCCCATTGGACGTCGATCTGGCGAGGGCGCTGCCGGGTCTGGGAGCTCTGCTGCCGCCTGGTCTGGTGCCGGGTCCTTTTGAAATCCAGTCCGAGCAGTTCTACAATCTTGCCGTCCAGGCCCGCATGCCCATTTACACCGGCGGGCGGATTTCTGCCGGAATCGCGGCCGGCGAGGCCGGAGCCCGAGCCGGGGAAGCCGCTTTCGAGGCGGCGCGGGCAAAGCTGCACGAGCTGCTGGTCCAGCGCTACTTCGGATTGGCGCTGGCGCAGGAAGCGGTCGAGGTGCGATCCGCCACGGTCGAGGGCTTGAGCCGCCACCTGGAAGATGCGCTGCGCCTGGAAGAAGAGGGCCTGATCGCCCGCGCGGAGCGTCTGCGCGCCAATGTGGCCCTGGCCGAAGCGCAGCGCGACCTGCGTACCGCCGAGGAACAAAGAACCCTGGCCGGCGCGGCCTTGGCCGCCTTGCTGGCCGTATCGGACGTCCCGCAGCCCAGCACGCCGATCCCTCCGGCGCCGGCCACGCCCTCCTTGCCCGAACTGATCGAGCAGGCTCAGCGGGTCAATCCGACCCTGGCCGAGCTGCGCAGCCGCCAGGTCCAGGCCGAGGCGGCAGTGCGCGCCGAGCGTGGCGGATTCATGCCGACACTGGGCGCCTTCGGCCGGCGCGAACTCTATACTGGCGATCTGACCCTGCTGGATCCCAACTGGGCCGTGGGCCTGGTGGCCGAATGGACCTTGTTCGACGGCTTCCAGCGTCGGGCGCGGGTCGACCAGGCCGCGGCGCGCTCTGATCGTGTCGCCGCCTTGCGGTCCGACGCCGAGCGTCAGATTGAGTTGCTGGTCCGCCAGCGCCACGAACAGCTGGTCGCCGCGCTGGCCCGGCTCGATTCGTTTTCGACCACCCGTGAACTGGCCGAGGAAAGCCTGCGCGCGCAGCAGCTGGCATTCGAGGAAGGACTGGCCTCTTCGCTGGATGTGATCGATGCCGAACTCGCCCTGTCGCGCGTGCGCTTGGGCGAGCTGGATGCACGGCTGCAGGCCTGGAGTGCGCTGGCCGGCCTGTACGCGGCCAGCGGGCAGACGGCCCAGTTGCCCGATCGGATCCAGGCCCGACTTTCGCAGACTGACCATCGATTGGACTGACATCCATGGCGACAAAAACATCCCGGCGCAAGCTGATTCTCCGCGCGCTGTTCATTGTCCTGCTGGCCGGCCTACTGATCGCCGCGATCTGGCTGATTCGCCATTTCACCCAGCCCGAGCCGGTCTGGGTTCAGGGGCAAATCGAGACCACCCAGGTGCGCGTGGCGGCCAAGGTTGGGGGGCGGGTCGAGTCGCTGCTGGTCGAGCGCGGTCAGCGGGTGGAAGGCGGCGATCTGCTGGTGGTGCTGGATCTGCCCGAGGCCCGCGCGCGCGCGCGCCAGATCGAGGCCCAGGTCGAAGCCGCTCAGGCCATGGCCGACAAGGCCGAGACCGGCGCCCGCGAAGAGCAGATTCGCGCCGCCCGCGCCCAGTGGCGAGCCGCCGAGGAGCAGGCCGAATTTGCCCGAGTGACCGCCGGGCGCATCGAGCGCTTGCACGACAATGGGGTGGTGCCGGCGCAGCGGCGTGACGAAGTGGTGGCCAAGGCCGCCGCTGCCCGGGCCCAGGCCGATGCGGCGCGCGAGGCCTACGAAATGGCGCTGGACGCCACACGTCCGGAAGATCGCCGCGCCGCGCTGGCGCAGGTATCGCAGGCCGAAAGCGGCCGCGAAGAGGTGCAGGTGGCGCTGGACGAGGCCGAGCAACGAGCGCCGGTCGGTGGCGAGATCAGCGTCACCGTAGTCGAGCCCGGAGAGGTGGTCGGTCCCGGCTCGCCGCTGGTGGTGATCAGCCGCAGCGATGACCCCTGGCTGACGCTCAATCTGCGTGAAGATATGCTGTCCGGCGTGCGCATGGGATCTGAGCTGAGCGGTGAAGTGCCCGCGCTGGGCCGGCAGAGGGTTACCTTCCGCGTCGACTACATCGCCCCCCTGGCCGACTTCGCCACCTGGCGTTCGACCCGCGATCTGGGCGGCTTCGATCTGCGCACCTTCGAGGTACGCGCGCGGCCGGTGCAGCCGGTTGAGGGTTTGCGGCCCGGGATGACGGTGTTGATCGAAGAGCGGGCGCTGCTGGAATCGCATTGAGTACGTCGCAGTTTCTTGCGCTGGGCGTGAGCGGTGGGCAGTTGGGTCCCGGAGGCATCCGTTTGGTCGGACATAGGGCGCCGATGGACGTTGGTTGTGTTCTGGCATCGTGCACCGGGGGGTGTTGGAGTAGTGGGCATCGTGCACCGGGGGGTGTTGGCTGCCTTCGGGCCGGGCGCGGCGTACGGCCTCTTTGGAGGCTGCTGACTTTAGGGCTCCTGGGTGCCAGCAAGACTTGTTTGGCGGCAAATTGGTCGGGGAGCGGCTTCGAAAACCGTCCTTGCCAGGCGCTGAATCGGCTGGCTGATAAGGCCCCGCCGTGCCGCGCCCGGCCCGAATCAGCCAACCCCCCCCGGTGCAAGAGACTGAGGGTTTGGTGGGGTGGGGGGAACGTTGGCTTCCGGGGCCAACTCCCAACATTGAGCCTGCCGCGATACCCGAAGAAGAAAATCCCTCAGCCACCCCAATCTGTCAGCGGGGTGTGGGGTTGCCTTTCCGCCCGCCAAGGGGCTCGGCGGCGTGCACGTTTCCAGCCGCATCCGTCGGCTGCAAGAACCCTTGTCGAAACCACTGAGCGCTCAAGTTACAGAGATGCAGTCTCAG
>SLJA01000062.1 GCA_007135355.1 Wenzhouxiangella sp. | reverse complement strand
TGGCCGAGATCAGCTTGACGAAACGGGCAATGCGCGGAAACAGGGTGCGCGCGCCGAACAACGCCAGCGGCAGCGACAGGATGGCGGCGATGATGGTGCCGATCCAGGCGATCTGGATCGATTCCGCCAGGGCCGGCAGGACCGTCTCCCAGCCATAGGCCATGTCGGCCGGATAAAAGAACGACAGCACGCGGGCGACCTGGGCCGGCACCTGGATCATGCGGCCAGGTGAGAACTCGATCGCCAGCAATGACCAGACAAACAGCGCGGCGATGATGAAGGTCGCCCAGGTGGCCCAGCCAATCTGCTTCTGCGGTTTGAGCAAACCGGGTTGCGAATTCATGCCAGACGCTTCCTGATCGATTCCGAGATCTGCTCAATGATCAGCACGGCTACGAGCACGGCGAGGATGATCATGGTGACCCGCTCATATTCGAAGTTGGCGCGCTGGGTTTCCAGGATCATGCCGATCCCGCCGGCGCCGACCAGACCGAGCACCATGGAGGCGCGCACATTCAACTCAAAGGCATACAGCGCATAGGACACATAATGCTGCAGCCCCTGCGGAATGGCGCCGAACTGCACCATCTGCAGCCAGGTACCGCCGCAGGCGCGCACCGCCTCGGGCATGCCCATATCGATCGACTCCAGCGATTCCGACCACAGTTTGGAAATCACGGCAATGGTGAACACCGACAGCGCCAGTGCACCGGCCACCGGTCCGAAGCCGACCGCGGTGGCAAACAGCATGGCCCAGAACAAATCCGGCAGGGTGCGCAGGATGTTCATGAAATTGCGGTCGGCAAACCAGATGATCGGCCCCAGGGTGAGGTTGCGCGCGGCCAGAATGGCGACCGGGATGGCCAGTATGCCGCCCACCACCGTGCCGACGATGGCGATGTAGATCGTTTCCATGAACGGATCGATCAGACGCGGCAGGAAGCCGAAGTCCGGCGGCCAGGACTCCTGCAGCAGACGCTTGCCGCCGGCCGCGTTGCAGAACAGCTCGGCCAGGGAAAACCCGATACCGTGGGCCGACCACCAGGTCATGGCGACCAGGAACGCGATCGTGCCGCCCCACAGCGGCCAATTGCGCGCCGGTTTGGGAGGTGGCCGGGTCGGATGGGGCGATGTCGGGGCCATCAGCCGACCACGTCCTCGTCGAGCACGTCGTCCTCGGTGAAATCACGGCCGTAAATGTTGCGAAAATCGTCGTCGGTGACGCTCGCGGCCGATCCGTCATAGACCAGTTCACCAAAGCGCAGGCCGATGATGCGTTGGCCGTATTTCTTGGCCAGATCGAGAAAATGCAGGTTGACTAGGGTGGTAATGCCCAGCTCGCGATTGATGCGCACCAGGTCTTGCATGATCTGGTGGGTGGTGACCGGATCCAGCGAGGCCACCGGCTCGTCGGCCAGAATGATGGCCGGTTCCTGGGCCAGGGCGCGAGCGATGCCGACACGCTGCTGCTGACCACCCGAGAGCTGCGAGGCCTTGACCCAGGCCTTTTCGGTAATGCCGACCCGCTCCAGCGCCTGCATGGCCACTTCCTTGTCGTGCGCCGGCCACAAGTTGAACATGGCGCGCCAGCCGGGTACGTGGGCCAGGCGGCCAATCAGCACGTTGGACATCACGGTCAGACGCTTGACCAGGCGGAAATCCTGGAAAATCATGCCGATCCGCTTGCGCAGCACGCGCAGCTCGCGTCCGTCCTTCTGCGGTACGGCTACGCCGTCGACCTCGATCCGCCCGGAGGTCATCCGGTTCAGACCGTTGACGGCCCGCAGCAGCGTGGACTTGCCGGCACCAGAGGAGCCGACGATGACCACGAACTCGCCGGGCTTGATCTCCAGGTTGAGATCCTTCATGCCCACGGTGCCGTTGGGATAAACAATGTTGGCGTCGGTGAAGCGGATCGAGCCCTGACTCTTGATCTTGTTCATTGACTCTCCAGGTCAACCACGGCGCTAATTGCGCATCAACTCAAAAGCCAGACGCACCGGCTCGTAAATGCCTTCGGGTTTGGGTTTGAAGCCGTCGATTTCGTACAGCACCCACAACACCTTGTCTTCGTCGGGCAGATGGGCCTGCGACTCGGCCAGGTCGATAAAGGCATCCTTGATGGCCTGGCGCAGGTCAGGCGCAAGACCCGGCCGGACCTGGACCCCGTCGTTGGGGATCATGGGGGCATAGTTGAACACGATCACGCGCTCGCCGATATCGGGGAACTGATTGCAGATCATGTTGCGCACGTCGTCATAGCTCACGCCGAAGCGCGTATCCCCGCCATAGACGGCCAGCGCGGCAGCGTCATGACCGCGCACAAACAAGCTGTTGATGTCGCGCTGGTGGTCGATTCCCAGCTCGCGCAACTGGACGGCCGGGAACAGGAAGCCGGACGTGGAATTGGGGTCAACAAAGGCCACCGACTGACCGCGCATGGACTCCAGGCTGCCCTCGCAGTAGGCAAAGCGGCGCGTCACGCTTTCGCGCCCGCGCACGCGGGCTTCGCACAGCCGTTCTTCGAAGCGAATTTCGGTCTCGCACACCTCAGGGTCGTTGGTGAACCACTGCGTGCGGTAGCCGGTTTCACCCCGGCGGGTGGAAATCAGGATGGTTTCGATGTCGTAACGGCGATCGGCCAGCATGGCCGCGAACGGCGGCAGCATGCCGATATCGGCCCGCCCGGAGCCCATGGCCTCGACCAGACCGGTGTAGTCCATGGGCACGAAGGACCGTACCCTCAAACCCAGCGCTTGTTCAAGATGCTCGGTCAGCGGGTCGAGATTATCGATCAGCGCTTCAGCCTCAAGTGCCGGCACCAGCCCAAGAACCAACTCCTTGGGCCAGCCGCGCTCGTCAAGCTCCTCACCGGGACAACATGCGGCCAGCAGCAGGGTCAGGAAAATGAGGGCGATGACTTTCACGTACTTGCACTGCTGCGGGCGGCCAATGATGCGCATCCTAAATGATTTCCACGGCGGTCGTGTAACAAGCAAGTGACAGCAGGCTCAGACCAGCCGCGGATAATGCCGCCAGTGACCCGCGCCGCGGTAGCCGGCCTGGCCAAATTCGGCCTTCAGGCCGGCCGCCAGCGCGGATGGGTTATCCAGGGCAATTACCGCCGCCAGTCGGGCCAGGGTTTCGGCTTCGCTGTCGAGCAAGGCGTCCAATTCCAGCGCGACGATGTTCAAAGGCAATAGTCGGCTCAGGTGTTCGAACAAGGCCTGCTCGGCGCGCCAGACCTGGGCCATGCGCTCGACCTCGCGACAGCCGGCCAGGCGCCAATGCAGCTTCAGGCCGGCCTCGGACGCGTTCAGCCACAGCAAGGTCGCACCCGGGAACAATCGCGCCACCGCCGGCAGCGCGGTGACCTCGATCTGACCCGGCTCCAGCAGCCCGGCCGGCGCCTGCGGGGCGCCGCGCAGGTAACGCTTGCGGCCCAGGCGCAAATCCGACTCCGACAACGCCGCCAGCACATCGGGGCCGGCCGGCAGACGCAGGATTTCCCGCCGCCGCATCAGCTCCTCGCCCGACAACAAGCCCATACGGCCCGCCGACAGCAGCGCGGGCAGCAAGGCCTCGCGACCGCTGCCCGGCCAGCCCGAGACGAAACAGGGTGCGCTGCGGCCATCATCCACCGGATCCGAACCGAACGGCCATTCGGCCACATCGCGCCAGGCCTGCTGCAATGCATCCGGGCTCAATTCGGCCAGTTCCTCGACCAGAAACGGGCGACGCCAACCGCCCGCGGCCAGGTGGCGACCCGCCGCCTCGTAGGCGCCGGACTCATCCAGCACGCGCCCCAGCAGGTTGTGACTCACGGCCCGCTCGCCTTCCTGCAGATCTTCGCGCTGGAGCAGCGCTTCCAGCAGCCGACGAGCCGTAGCCGTCTCGCCGGCGGCATGCTCCAGTTGGGCCAGCATGCGCACCGTGGCCGGCGGCAGCCCCGGCTCATCAGCCAACGGTCGCAGCACCTCCAATGCCGGCTCCAGCTGCCGTTCGCGCAAATGCAGATCGGCCGCCAGGCGGCGCGCGTCATGGCGAATCTCGGCCAGGTCTGAATTAAACAGCTCGCTCAAGGCCTGCCGCGCCGCGGCCAGGTCGCCGCGCACGGCGCTCAAACGGGCCTGGGTCAGCGCATAGCGCGGCAGCATGTTGTCGGCCCGGGCCAGAACATCGGTGGCTGCTTCGATCTGACCGGCATCCATCAGTACCTCAGCCACCTCGAACAAGACCGGATCAGCCGGCTCAAAGCGAAACTGCAGCACATCAGCCAACTCGGCGGCGGCCAGCAACTGGCCCTGACGATAATGCACCCGCATGCGCTTGAGCTGCTCGACGGCGCTATCGACCTCGCCCTCGGACAGACCGGCGGCCCGCACCCGCTCCAGCTGCTCCAGCGCGGCTCGCAGCTGCGCATGCTCGGGCTGCTTTTCCAGTGCGTTGCGCAGGCACTGATCGGCAAAATCG
>SLJA01000351.1 GCA_007135355.1 Wenzhouxiangella sp. | reverse complement strand
GTCAGGTCAAGAACGGCGAACTGGAGCGCTGGGAGTTCCTGGGGGAACTGGCTTTGGACGGCAGCTTGCGCCCGGTCAAGGGCAGCCTGCCGGCCATACTCAAGGCTCGCGCGGCGGGGCGGCGCCTGGTGCTGCCGGCCGCCAACGCCGAGGAAGCCTCCCTGGTCAGCAATGCCGAGGTACTTTTGGCCGAACATTTGACCGAAGTGGTCGCGGCCCTGAACGGGATGGGTGAGTTGAAGCAGCCGCAGCCGTTGACCGGCGCCGTCGACGACACCGTGCTCGATCTGTACGACGTGGTCGGCCAGCACCGCGCCCGCCGCGCTCTGGAAATCTGCGCCGCCGGCGGGCACAACCTCTTGTTTATGGGCCCGCCCGGGACGGGCAAGACCCTGCTCGCCTCGCGCTTGCCCGGCATCCTGCCGCCGATGAGCGAGGAAGAGGCGCTGGAAGCCGCCGCCGTGGCCTCGGTGGCCGGACTGGGGCTGGAGCCGGCGCGCTGGCGTACGCGCCGCTTTCGCAGTCCGCACCACACCGCCTCGGGCATCGCCCTGGTCGGCGGCGGCTCGAAGCCGCGACCGGGCGAGATCTCGCTGGCCCACGGCGGCGTCTTGTTCCTGGACGAGCTGCCCGAGTTCAGCCGCCATGTGCTCGAAGTGCTGCGCGAGCCGCTGGAATCCGGTCGCATCCTGATCTCGCGCGCCGCCCTGCAGGCCGAATTCCCGGCTCGATTTCAGCTTGTCGCGGCCATGAATCCCTGCCCCTGCGGTTATGCCGGCGATCCGTCCGGACGATGCACCTGCACGCCGGACCAGGTGCGCCGCTACCGCGATCGCATCTCCGGGCCGCTGCTGGATCGCATCGACCTGCATGTTGAAGTCCCGCGCCAGTCGCTCAACGGCCACGAGCCGGGCGAGCCGTCTGCTGATGTCCGGACGCGGGTCATGGCCGCACGCGAACGGCAGGCCGCACGCGGCGCGGTCAACGCGCATCTGAATGTCGCCGGCATTCGCGCACATTGCGCACTGTCGCCCAAGGGCGCGCGTTTTCTCGAGCAGGCCTGCGAGCGCCTGCAGCTGTCGGCACGCGCGCATCACCGCATCCTGCGCGTGGCCCGCACCGTGGCCGATCTCGATGACCAGTCCAGCATCGATCTCCAGCATCTCAGCGAAGCCATCGGCTATCGGCAGCTCGATCGTGGCGCGGTATAAAGTCGACTGGCCGAGTTGATCCGGCAGCGATCCGGTCAACTCGCCCAAAAGACCTCAGGCTCAGTACAGACTTCAAACGCCGGTCAAGGTACGATGAGCGCATGTACCAATCGCACCGCCAATTTCTGCGTAATAGCGTCCTCGCGCTGCTCCTGGGCCTGCTCTCGCAGCTGTCTGTTGCAGCACCCGTGGTCACCGAGATTTCCGGCGTCGACGGCGCCAAGCTGGCCAATGTGCGCGCGCACCTGTCGCTGGTCCAGGCCGAGGGCCTGGAAACGGTGTCGACCTGGCGCCTGCGTCAGATGGCCAGTGACGCGCGCGAAGAGGTGCGCGGCGCTCTGCGACCTTTCGGTCACTATCGCCCCAGGGTCGAGGTTCGACTGAACGAACCGGAGCGCGACGACCAGCCCTGGCGTGCAGTGATCCGGATCGAGCCCGGGCCGCCGGTGACGGTGTCCGAGCTCGACATCCAGCTGCGTGGGGCGGGCTCTGAAGACCAGGAGCTGCGGCAATGGCAGGCCGACTGGCCGCTGCCGGTCGGCAGCGTGCTGAACCATGCGACCTGGGAAGCAGCCTGGCGCAGCCTGGTTGACCTGGCCGATACCCGCGGCTATTTCGACCATGCCTTTGAGCAGCGCCGCGTGCTGGTCGACCCGGATCGCGACCGGGCCGATGTCACCCTGCACTTCGACACCGGCCAGCGCTATCGCTTCGTCGGCTTTCGCAGCGAGCCCCTGCCGTTCAGCGACCGGCTGATGCAACGACTAACCATCATCGACCCGGATGAGCCCTACACGCTGCAGCGGGTCGATGAGCAGCGTGAAGTGTTGGCCCGGTCGGGCCTGTTCGACCGCATCGTGGTCGAGGAAGAAAGGGATCGCGACAGCGGCACGGTCGAGCTGCACTATCGGCTCAACCCGCGCCCCCCCAATTCCTACCGCGCCACGGTCGGCTTCGGCACCGACACCGGCGCCCGCCTGCAGTTGAACTGGATTCGCCATTACCTGTCCAGCCGCGGCAACCGGCTGGATTCCGGATTCGGGGTACAGCAAAGCGACAGCGAATTCGTGCTGCGCAGCGAGTACCTGCATCCTCGCGGCAATGATCCCGGCGACTTTCTGACCGCCGGCGGCCTGCTGCGCCGGCAGCAGGACAACTTCCGCTTCAACGACGAAAGCCGGCGCGAGGCGGTGTTCGATTCGTTCAGCGGCAGCCGCGAACAGGTTGAGCTGCGCTTCGGCCGCCTGGAACAGCGCCTGTTCTGGCGTGACCGCTTCCAGTCGCTGGAAGAGCGCCTGTTCGTGGCCGTGCTCAACGAATCCTTCGATGCCTTCCGCGAGGCCCGCTTCAGCGAGGAAAACGAGGCCTTGCTGGCCGCCAACCCCGAACTCGAGCCCTTCCTGCAGACCGAGACCAACACCTTGTCGCTGGGCGCCGAGTGGCGCCTGCCCAATATTTCCGGCACCGGCTTTTTCACCCAGGGCCATATTGCCGAAGCGCGCGTGCTGGCCGCGCACGAGTCACTGGCATCCGATGTCAGCTTTGCCCAGGCCTACGTGCGCGGTCGCATCCACCGGATCTTCGGCGATCGCCACAAGGTCATGCTCAGCGGCGAGCTCGGTTACACCCAAGCCGATGTCACCAAACTGGACCTGAATCTGGATGATCGCTTTCTGGAACTGTCGATCACCGAACTGCCGGAGCGCTACCGCTTCAAGACCGGCGGCGACCGCACCGTACGCGGCTATGGCTTCGAGACCTTGAGCACCAATCGCAACGGTGCGAACCATATCCTCACCGCCTCGGTCGAATACGAATACCGGGTCGGCCAGAACTGGTCGCTGGCGACTTTCTTCGATATCGGCAACGCCTTCAACGACTGGAACGAACGCAAGCTCAAGCGCGGCGCCGGCGTGGGCTTTCGCTGGTACACCCTGATCGGTCCGATCCAGGTCGACGTGGCCCAGGCCCTGGACGATATCGACACGCCCTGGCGTTTGCATTTCACCATTGGGACTCGCCTGCTGTGAAAAAGCTACTGATCATCGTCGCGCTGGTGCTGGTGCTGCTGGTCGGCCTGCTGGCCTCCGGCTGGTGGTGGTTGACCAGCACCCGCTCCGGCGCCGAATGGGCCCTGAACCGCGCCACCGGCGTCCTGCCCGCGCTGAGCTGGGAAGGCCTTGAAGGTAATCTGCGCGGTGGTCTCATCGTCCATCAACTGGACCTTGAGGTGGCCGAAACCAGAGTGGCGATCGACCGCACCGAACTGGCGGTGCGTATTCACCTGCCGCCTGGGCTGCGAGTCGAGGTGCACTGGCTGCGCGCTTTCGATGTCGATGTCCGGTTGCCACAAGCGACCGAACCCGACGCCGAACCGGAACCCTTGACCCTGCCCGACCTGGCCAGCCCGGTCGAGATTCACATCCACGAGCTGCTGGTGCAGGCGCTGGCCCTGCGCTCGCCCGACCCGTCCGACCAGCCGCTGCGCATCGACCGTATCCAGCTGCAGGGACGTTACTTCGATATCCTGGATCTGGCCAGCCTGCAGGTCGAGATGCCGGACCTCGAAGCCGGCCTGAGCGGGCGCTGGGGCCTGAGCGCGCCGTTTGCCGGCGATCTGGCGCTGGCCGCCGAATACCGGCTGGATACACCAGAGGGTGATGTCAGGCAAGCCGTAGAGGCCCGCATCGGTGGCGACCTGGACGCGTTGAGGATCGACCTGGAAACCCGTGGCCCGGCCGCGCTGGCCGGCCAGGTCGGCATAGACACCCCGCTGCAAGAGCCGGCAGTGCGTCTTGACCTGACCGGGCGGCTGGGTGACTGGCCGGGACTGGATCTGGCCATCGAGGACCTGGCAATGCGCGGCGCCGGCGGGCTCGAGGCCTGGCAAGTCGATTTGGCCGGCGCGGCGGTGGGGCCTGATATTCCGGCCAATCGCTGGCAATTCGGGCTCGCTGGCGACCTGCAGACGGTGGAAATCCGCAGCGGCCAGGTCGAGACGCTGGACGGCCGCATCGATCTGAGCGGTCGAGCCGGGCTCGGCGATGTTCCGCAGGCACAGGCCAGCATCGAACTGAGCGCTCTGGACCTGACCCTGCTCTACCCCGACTGGCCGCGGCAGGCCAGGCTGAACGGCCGCTTCGAGCTCGACGCCACGCCTGAGCGTGTGATCGTGGAGCAGCTCTCCATCACCGCCCCGCCATCTCCGCTGGAGCTGGGCGGCCAGGCGCGCTGGACAGCCGAAAACGACGAACTGGCGCTGGCGCTGAACTGGACCGAACTCAACTGGCCGCCGATCCTGGACGATAGCGAGCCGCTGCTCTACAGCCAGTCCGGCTCGCTGAACCTGAGCGGGACACTGAGCGACTGGCAGGCCGAACTGGACGCCGTGGTGCGCCTGATGGGCCAGCCGCAAGCGCGGGTGCAAGCCGCCGCCGGCGGCAGCGAATCCAGCGCCGATATTCACCGGGTCCGCGTCGATGCCGGCGCGGCTGGAACGATGCAGGCCGATGGCGCTGTGGCCTGGGCGCCGGAGCCCTCCGGCCGGCTGGAACTGAGGCTGACCGGATTCGATACCGGTCAATTCGTTGATGCCCTGCCGGGACAGCTGGACATGGATCTCAGCCTGGCGGCGCGCTCGCTGGATGACATCGTGATCGACCTGCGCCGGCTCGACGGCAGCCTGCGCGATCAAGCCGTCAGCGGCCGTGGCCGGCTGGAAGCGAGCCGCGAGGCCAGCCGCGGCGGCGAGCTCAACCTGGGCTTCGGCGACAACCGCATGCGGATCAGCAGCAGCGACGGCCAAGCCTGGGATGTGCGGATCGAGGCCGACGCCCTGCACCAGATCGAGCCCCAGGCCAGCGGCCGGCTGAACGCCAGCGGCCAGGTCGACCTGGCCCAGCGCAGCCTGCATATTGACGCTGATCTCAACGCGGCCGACTGGGCGGACATCAACCTGGACCGCGGCAGCGTTCGCGCCGAGCTGAACTGGCAGGATGAGCGCATCGGCGGCCTGCTGCGGCTCAACCTGCAGGATCTGGATCTGAATCCCTGGGAGCGGGTGGATCAACTGGAACTGGCCATCGACGGCGACTGCCTGGGGCACACGGCTCAGCTGAACATCAACGGCCAGCGTGGCACGGTTGACCTGAACGCACGGGGCGCTCTGGATCAGTGCGTGCTGGCCGACATCACGGGCTGGGCCGGCGCGATCGAGCACCTGTTCATCGGCAACACCCTGGCCGGCGACTGGGAGTTGAATCAGGCGCTGGAAATCGGCGTCTCGCCCGAACGGATCACGGCCAGCCGCGGCTGCCTGGTCGAGGCCGCCGAGCGCCAGGGCCGGCTGTGCCTGCGCGGTCTGGAGGTGACCGAGACCGGCCGGGCCGAAATCGGCATTGAACAGGTCCCCATGGATCTGCTGCTGGTGCCGCTGGATCCGGTATTCAACCTGACCACGCCGCTGTCGGGTGAGCTGGAAGCGACCTGGAGCCAGACCGATGGACTGCAACGGGTGGCCGGTTTCCTGGCCCTGGACCGTGGCGCCCTGAAACCGCTGGGCGAGGAGGACAGCCTGCTCGATATCGAATCGGTCCGCATCGACCTGGTTCCTGAAACCGATCACCTGCGGGTCGCCCTGGCAGCCCTGCTGGAAGGCGACAGCCGACTCAACGGCCAGGCCCAGCTGGTTGATCTGAACGACCTGTCGTCAGCCACCATCGATGCCCACGCGCGCCTGAACCTGCCCGACATCGGTGTGTTCAATCGCCTGGTCACCGAACTGGATCAACTGGGCGGACGCCTGAGTGGCGAGATGCAGCTGCGTGGGGCCCTGCTGGGGCCCAGCCTGAATGGCCAGTTACGTCTGGATGATGGTCTGATCGTGCAGGCACCACTGGGCCTGCGCATCGAAGACATCGAGCTGGTACTGGACGGTACCGAAGAGCGCGCCGGCCTGGACGGGCGCATGCGCGGCGGCGACGGCGAACTGGCCGTGAGCGGAGAGATGGTGCTGGTCGACAACCAGTGGCAGCTCGAAGCGCGGGTCAACGGCGAGCGCTTCCGCTTTAGCGAAACCAGCTGGCTGCGCCTGAGCGCCAGCCCGGATATCCATCTGCTGCGTTCCGGCGACGGACTGATCACCCTGGACGGCGACATTCGCATCGATCAGCTGCGCGCGGGTCTGCCGCCGGGCGCGGAGCAGCGCGTCAACGCTTCGCCCGATGTGCGGGTGCGCGGCGAAGTCGAGCAGGACGACCCGGTCTCCGAGTTGGCCCAGCGCCTGCAGGGGCGGCTGGCCATCGATCTCGGCAACGATGCCCGCACTAGTGCGCTGGGCATGCAGGCGCGCCTGGCCGGCGGCATGGAACTGCTGTGGGACCGCCAGAGCATCGAGCCGCGCGCGCGCGGCGTCATCCGCATTCCCGAAGGTTCCTACCGCGCCTACGGCCAGAACCTGCAGATCCAGGACGGAGAGGTGGTCTTTACCGGCCACGCCATCGACAATCCAAGCCTGAACATCGACGCCGTGCGCGAGATTTTCGGCGACCCGCAGGTCGAAGCGGCCGGGGTGCGTATCCGCGGCAACGCCCGCGACCCCCGCATCACGCTGTTTACCGAGCCACCGACCAGTGAAGAAAAAGCCCTGGCCTACGTGGTCACCGGCGCCAACTTCGACCATGCCGACGGCCAGGCGGCGATCAACGTCGGTTTTTACCTGCTGCCGCGCTTGTTTGTCAGCTACGGCATCGGCCTGTTTGAGGCCGGCAACGTGCTCTCGGGACGCTTTGAGCTATCCCAGCGTTGGGGCGTGCGCGTCGTCTCCGGCGAACGCGACACCGGTGTCGACCTGAGTTTTGCCATCGATCGCTGAGCCAATCCAGTCCTTCAGCCCTTTGGTCCGTAAGCGTAATCACCGCCGCGACGCAGCGCCTCGCGGTAGGCATCACGCGCCTGGCAGCGCTCGACATAGGCGATGACAGCGGGGTAGGCCTCGCTGATGGTGCCCTGCGAGATAGCGGCCTCCAGCGGGAAGCTCATCTGGATATCGGCAGCCGAAATCTCATCGCCGGCAAACCACTCGTGCTCGGCTAGGTGGCGATCGACGTAGCCGAAGTGGGTTGCAATTTGCGCGTTGATGAAGCGGTTGTCGACCTCGTCGGCAATCTTGCGCAGGATCGGGCGAATGAAAAACGGCGCCGGGCCGGAGCGCAGGCGGTCAAACACCAGGCGGAGCAATAGCGGCGGCATCAGCGAGCCCTCCGCATAGTGCATCCAGTAGGCAAACGGCCAGTAACGGTCGTCATCAAGCGGCGGCGCCCACTGCGCATCGCCGTAGGTGCGCGCCAGGTATTCCACGATCACGCCGGACTCGGCGTAGGTCTGACCCTGATCGGTAATCACCGGCGATTTACCCAGCGGGTGCACCTTGCGCAAGGCTTCGGGCGCCAGCGAGGTCTTCTCGTCGCGCTCGTAGCGCTTGATACGGTATTCCACGCCCAACTCTTCCAGCAGCCACAGAATGCGCTGCGAACGCGAGTCTTCCAGATGATGAACCACGACCATGTCGTCGAACGCTCCTTGCAGGCCGTCAAAGCCCGTCAGTTCAAATCAGGCTCCATGCTCGCACAAGCGGCGTGACGCGGGCACGAGACTGCATGAAGGCATAGGCGAAGCATATAATCCACATCATCACGCACATGAGCTGATCAAAGCGTGGAGCGAGACTTCAGCATGCACAGACTCAAACCCGGAGCCCTAGCCAGGCTGATTGTGCCGGCGCTGCTCAGCCTGCTGCTGCTGGCCTGCAGTCACCGGCCGCCCGGCGCGGACGCCGCGCCGGTCCCGAATGCCAACCACAACCCCGAGGCTTTGGAGATAGACACCGCTGAGACCATGCGCGACCATGCCCTTCGCGATCTGAGCCGGCGCCTGCGGGTGGCGGTGGCGGAGATCGAAGTCAGGAGGGCCGAGGCAGTGACCTGGTCGGACGGAGCACTGGGTTGTCCGCAGCCCGGGTTCGCCTACACCCAGGCCCTGGTGCCGGGTTATCAGGTGGTGCTGGCGGTTGGTGACACTGAGTATCATTACCACGGCGGCAGCCACGGCCGGCCGTTTCTGTGTCCGGAAGATCGTCGCCAGGCACCATTGGAAGCGCACCAAACCCCGGCCCACCATTGACCCGGCCGGCGAGCGGGCATACGCGTCAACGGCAAGCCGATGACGCCGCCTTGACTGCACAGGGCGCAGTCTGTGGCGATGCAATGGCTTCCGCGATTCATGGTTCTGCTGCTGCTCGGAATCACTCTGAGCGCCTGCGGCGTGCGCACCGCTTATAACAACCTGGACTGGTTGACAGTGCGCTGGGTCAACCAACAAGTCAGTCTGGACGGTGATCAAGAGAGCATGCTGCGGGCGTGGCTGGACCAGGAGCTGAGCTGGCACTGCGCCACGCAGCTGGGCAGCTACCATGGCCTGATCGAACAGATGCGTCTGGACCTGCTTGCAGGCCGCCTCGACGCCGCACGGCTGGCCGAATACGGCCAGGCCATTGCAGTGTTCGGGCGCACCCTGACCGAACGCAGTCTGCCCATGCTGACAGAACTGGCCGCCTCGCTGAATGACGAGCAGGTACAAGAGGTGCTGGCCGCCTTCGAACATCGCACCGAACGGGTTCGTGTTCGCGTCGAGGAGTATTCCATCGATGAGTTGGCAGAGGACCGCCTGGCATCGATGGAGCGTTCGCTGCGCCGGATCATGGGGCGAAGCAATGCCGCGCAGCGACAACGCCTGCAGGTCTGGTCGCAGTCGGTGACCGCCACCGAACCCTATCACCTGGCCCAGCGCCAATATTGGCAAGAAAGACTGGCCGTCGCGCTGAAGCGCCGGGGCGATCCAGATTTTCTGACCAGGGAACTGGCCGCGCTCATGCGCCCGGAGTCAGCCTGGTCGGAGGACTACCAGAACGCCATGACGTCCAACCGGACGCTGACCCTGGCTGCCCTGGAAGATGTCATCAAGCTGGCCGATACCCGCCACATCAACCGCATGACCGCGCGCCTGACGTCGCTGCGCGATGATTTCCGGCGTCTGAGTTGCGAAGGGGAACCAGCGCCGGCGCTGCTGGCTGGCGCGAGGTCAACCGGCGGCGTGCGGTCCGCCGGGCAATAGCATCTTCATGCCGGCCTCAAGCGCGGCAACGCGGCTTTCCAGCGCGTTCAGGCGCTGCTCCATGGCTGGGCCGGCTGACGACTGTTCGGGCACATCGGACTGCGCCGGCGTGCGCTCCGCGGCACTGACCTGAACGCGCCCGGCCAGCGTCTGAGCGTAGCGATCTTCGCGCTGCCCTGGACCGCGCGGCACCAGTACAACCAGGGGTTCATCGCGACCACCCAGCCTTTCCAGGCAGTAACGCACCTCGTCCAGATCGTCGAATCGATGCATCCGCTCGCTGCGCGAAAAAAGCTCGGCCAGGGTCTGTGGTCCACGTAGCAGCAGCAAGCCGACCAGCGTGCGCTGGGCCGGCGTCAGCGACAACGCACTGTCGACCAGGTGCGCATAGCGGGTGGCCCGGGCGCCGAATTCGCTGCGCACCAGTTCGCGCTGCTCGAGCTGACGGAGCGCCTGACCAACCCGACCCGGGTCCAGTTTCATGACCGGGTGGCGGCTGGTTTTCTGGTTGGCCGCAGTCACGCAGGCATTCTGCGTCAGCGGGTAGGCTTCAGGTGTGGTCGCCTCCTTCTCGATCAGGCAACCCAGCACGCGCGCCTCTTCCGCGCTCAAGGGCGGATCGAACGGCAGTACTGCTTCGCTTGATGAAAAATCGTGCATGGCCGGTTGAATGGGGTCCGCATTCCGTATTCTCAACCGGCAGTGTAGGCGTCTTGTCGACGCCAGGAATGGACATGGATCAAAAAACCCCGCTTTTATGCGGGGTTTTTTGAAAACCTGTTACCAGGTTGGGAAATCAGGCCGGGTTGACGTTGGCGGCCTGCGGACCCTTGGGGCCATCCTGAATGTCGAAGGTGACTTTCTGACCTTCAGCCAGCGTCTTGAAGCCGCTGCCCTGGATGGCGCTGAAGTGGACGAATACATCCTTGCCACCATCATCCTGACTGATGAAACCGAAACCCTTCGCCTCGTTGAACCACTTGACGGAACCAGTTGCCATGTTCTTACTACCTTATGAAATAACAAAAAATGAGAAAGCTTGCAGCTTATGAGTGGGGAATTTCGGAGGCAAACCGGGAGGGAAAACGACCTAAATGCTCACTGCCATAATCTACAGGCTTTTTAAGTTTAACTCACCACGGCGCGTATTACCAGCGCTAGTCCTGGTCAATGACACAAGAGGCGTTGTTTTTCTACGGCTGCTGCCTGGCGCAAGGTCCAAGATGGGTCGACCTCAGCGCCCATCAGGGCCTGACTTCAGAAAATTGCGATTGATCAACCGAGCCAGTTGCGCGACAGCGCGACCGCGGGCCGGGTCAGAGCCGTGGGCCATGTTGAGCGCAGACCAGCCGGGGTGGCGGCGGGCGACATGAATCTCGTCGGGGAGTTTGTTTTCAGCCCAGCTCTTGCGCTCGGCAGGTTTGAGCGGCGCCTGGCTGGCATGGCCGCGCAGACGCAAGCCTGCCAGGAGTTCGAGTTGGCGCGCCGCGAGCAGGCGCAGGGTGGGATCATCAATCATCAATCGTTCACGGCCGCGCAAGCGGTCGCCGAGACGAGTGCCAAAACCGCGCACCAACCCGACCCCGGCCCCCACGGCCGCACCCACCAGAGTGCCGGTGCCCAGACTCAGGCCACCGGTTGCAACGTCGACCATGGCGCCAGCCCCGGCCCCGGCACCAATATGACCGCCGGCGCGGATACCGTGGTATTTCAAGGTGTCGGGGTCGAACAGATCCTCGGACCAGCGCCCGTCGCTAAGCGGCAGGTCCTCGTCAGCGTAGTCTTCGCGGCCAAAGCGATAAAGGTCCAGCAGTGTAGCGACACAAACCTGCTCGCGCTTGCGAACGGCTTTTTTCAATTCGTCCATGACGCGCGCGCGCTGGGCCGGTGCGCCCAGCTCGGCCAGGCGTTCGGCCGCGGCCACGTCGATCAGCAACTCGGCAACACTCTGGCAGGCCGCCGCCAAACGCTGCTCTTCCTCGCCTTCGCGGTGGGCCAGCCAGGTTTGCAACGTGGGCGCGAAGGCGTCGAGCTGGCTGGCCAGTTTTTCAAACAAGCGGCGTTCCGTGGCCGGGTCACGCACCACGGCATCAAAGGCCAGCACCGTATGCAGACCAACCCGAGCCAAGGCGTCGCGCCACTCGGCCTCGCGGCTGTCCGGGCTGACGACAAAATTGAGCACGGCCAGCATCGGCCGGGCGCACAACGCCAGGACTGCCAGCTCGTCCTGGTACTTCTCCAGCACCGGCTCACGCGCATCGATAACGTACAGGGCCACATCGACATTGAGCATCAGATCAAGCACACGCGCTTCATGGTCAAAACGAGCCCGCGCGCGGTCTTCAGTAAGCAGTCGATGAATCCGGTCGGGACCGTCATGACGCTCGCCGGGCAGAGCCTCCAGCCACTCGATCAGACCGGGTGCGTCTTCAAGACCGGGAGAATCGTACAGCGTGATCAGCGTTTCGCCGTCCACGGCCAGCGCCGCCGAGGCGACCTGGCGCGTGGTGCCGCCTCGATTGTCGATTTCGCCAAAATCGCGGCGATGCAACAGGGTCCGGATCAGCGAAGTCTTGCCCGTGTTGGTATGCCCGACCACCGCCAGCCGCAACGGCTTGCGCTCCTGACGGCTCATTGATCAGGCTCCAGCAATGCAGTCAGTTCGGCCAAGGCGCCAGGGGCGGGTTGATCAGCATCCAGAACCACCAGCGCGGCGCCGATCCGATCGGCCAGGGAACGCCAGTCGGCAATCCGCTGCCGCGGGTCGATATCACGCGCTTCCAGCCGCCCGGTCTGGTCAAGCCAGATCACCAGCAAGGTCTCGGCGGCATCGGCCAGGCGACCCAGAAAACGGCCGGTACCTTCGTCCGGCGTGCGCAGCGCCGAGCAGTGCGCGATCAACGCCGGCGGAGGGCGCAGGAACCCTTCCGCCGCTGCCAGCAGCTGACGTCGCTGCGCACGCGTGTCCGCTTGACCAAGCACCTGCCAGGATTGACCAGGCAGTTTGACCGGCCAGTCCGACCGCTCCAGTTCCATGCCGACCAGCAAGGGGGGACCATCGGCGTCACGCGGAACGCGCCTGCGGCGCGCGGGGGGAGCCGCCGGCGCTTGTCCATGCACATCCACCTCGGCGCTATCGCTAAGCACGCCGGCCAGGCGCAGATAGCCGGGCTGCCGGGTGTCGAGATGCAAGCGACGCAGCCCGAAAAACGCCAACAGCGCGCTGAGCACGGCCAGAAACAGCCGGGGCAGCAAGCCATACACCAAAACCAGGGCCAGCAGGAAGCTGGCCCACTCGGCCCGCGTAGATCCCGGCTGATGACCTTCGCGGCCAGCCAATATCCAATCTGCCCGCGGCGGGTCGATCAACCCCAGGTTGGCCGGCAACCAGGCCAGCGCGCTGATCAGGCCGACCACGCTTTCGTCACTCAACAGCGTGGTACCCCAGCTCAGGTCGTACTGGGCCACACTAAACAACAGCACCAGAACCACCAGTGCTGCCAGGCTGTAGACCACCCAGAACAGATGAGCCATGGCACTCAAGGCCCAACGACCCGGCGCGGTGCCCAGCAAGCCACCGCTGGCTGCCACCGTCTCGGCCGCCAGCGGACCGTCAAGCAGACGCGGTCCCAGCCGACTGATGCCCATCGCCACCACCGTGCCGCTGAGGCTGGCCGCGGCACGGCTGGGGCGGCTCAGCAGCATCAGTAGCAGCCAGATCAGCAGCATGAGCGTGGGCAAGGCCAGCAGCGATGCCGCCGCCAGCAGAAATCCGATCTCACGCTCGGCGGTACTGGCCATGGCGGCCAGACCCCCGGCCAGCGCGGCCAAGACCAGCACCAGCCCGCCAAGCCGAAGCGCGAGTCGACGCAGTCGGGCCAAATCCGCACGAACCGAAGCCGCAGCCGGCAGCGCGGCAGCGCGCCGCGCCAGGCGCAAAGTCAGATTCGGCCCGGCATTGCGCGCCAGGGCGTTGGCCGTGTCGTCGTCGCCACCGCGGCCATGGCGCTCCTCGTGCAGGCGCACGGTTTCGGTCAGCAACCAGTCAGCGGCAGATAAACGGGCCTTGCTCACGAATTGGGCGCGCCCCGCGTGAAATCGACCTTCGATTATAGGACGAGGCATCAATTAGCTCGCACTAAATCAACATAAATTGATCTCGATCAATTTTCTGACCGGGCGATTTCATCAATATTTGCTGCATTGCAGGGACATCTTTCAAACAGGGGTCATTCCCATGAGCCAAGGCACTACCTATAACGACAAGGTCATCCGGCAATTTGCCATCATGACCGTGGTCTGGGGCATCGTCGGCATGCTGGTCGGCGTCTTCATTGCAGCGCAACTCATCTGGCCCAATCTGGGCTGGGAGATCCCGTGGTTGAGCTACGGCCGTCTGCGGCCGCTGCATACCAACGCGGTGATTTTCGCCTTTGGCGGATCGGCCCTGTTTGCCACCAGCTATTACTGCGTGCAGCGCACCTGCCATGCCCGTTTGTTCTCCGACGGCCTGGCTTCCTTCACCTTCTGGGGTTGGCAGGCGGTGATCGTGGGCGCGGCCATCACCCTGCCCATGGGCCTGACCATGGGCAAGGAATACGCCGAGCTGATCTGGCCGCTGGCCGTTTTGATCGCCGTGGTCTGGGTGTCGTATGCCATCGTGTTCTTCGGCACCATCGTCAAGCGCAAGGTCAAGCATATTTACGTCGCCAACTGGTTCTTTGGCGCCTTCATCCTGACCGTGGCGGTGCTGCACATCGTCAACAACCTGGCGCTGCCGACCGGGCTGACCCATTCCTATCCGATCTACTCCGGCACCGTCGATGCCATGGTGCAGTGGTGGTACGGGCATAACGCGGTCGGCTTCTTCCTGACCGCCGGGTTCCTGGGGATGATGTATTACTTCGTGCCCAAGCAGGCCGGACGGCCGATCTATTCCTACCGCCTGTCGATCGTGCATTTCTGGTCACTGATCGCCATTTACATGTGGGCCGGCCCGCACCATCTGCACTACACCGCCCTGCCCGACTGGGTTCAGACCTTGGGCATGGTGTTCTCGCTGATGCTGCTGGCGCCGAGCTGGGGCGGCATGATCAACGGCATCATGACCCTGTCCGGGGCCTGGCACAAACTGCGCACCGACCCCATCCTGCGCTTCATGATCGTCGCCCTGTCCTTCTACGGCATGTCGACTTTTGAGGGGCCGATGATGTCGATCAAGACGGTCAACGCGCTGTCGCACTATACCGACTGGACCATCGGCCACGTCCACGCCGGCGCGCTGGGCTGGGTGGCGATGATTTCGATCGGCGCGCTGTACAGCCTCTTTCCCCGCCTGTTCGGAGTCGAAAAGATGTACTCGACTCGTCTGATCGAATGGCACTTCTGGACCTCGACCATCGGCACCGTGCTCTACATCGTCGCCATGTGGATTGCCGGCGTCATGCAGGGCCTGATGTGGCGCACTTTCAACGAAGACGGCACGCTGACCTACACCTTCGTCGAGGTGCTGCAGGCCACTTATCCGTACTACTACCTGCGCCTGCTGGGTGGCATGGTGTTCCTGTCGGGCATGTTCTTCATGGTCTACAACGTCTACAAGACCTGGCAGATGGCGCCGAAGCAGACCGAGGAAGTGCCGGTTCCGGCACCCAGCCACGCCTGATCCAGCTGACGAGGAGCAGACAGAAATGCATGAGAAAATCGAAAAAAACATCGGCCTGATGGCCGTCCTCATCGTCATCGCCATCAGCTTCGGCGGTCTGGTCGAGATCGTGCCGCTGATGTTCAAGGGCGCAATCGTGCAGCCGGCCGAGGGCGTCAAGCCCTACAGCGCGCTGCGTCTGGCCGGCTATGACGTCTATGTCGCGGAAGGCTGCTACGGCTGTCATAGTCAGCAGATCCGCCCGTTTCGATCAGAGACCGAACGCTACGGCCACTATTCGGTGGCCGGTGAGTTCGTCTACGACCGGCCCTTCCAGTGGGGCTCGAAGCGCACCGGGCCGGACCTAGCCCGGGTCGGCGGGCGCTACAGCGACGAGTGGCACTACTTGCACATGATCGACCCACGCGCCGTGGTGCCGGAGTCCAACATGCCGGCCTACCCGTGGCTGGCCGAGCGCATGGTCAATGGCGCGCGGGTCGAGCGCCGCATGCGCGCGCTCAAGCGCTTGGGCCATCCCTATAGCGAAGAAGACATCGAAAACGCGGCGGCAGCGGTGGAGAGCAAGACAGAAATGGATGCCCTGATTGCCTACCTGCAGGGCCTGGGCACGCAATGGACCGGCCAGAACGGAGCCAACCAGCGATGAGCAGCGGACTGTGGACGGCTTTTGCCATGTTGGCCTTCGTCGGCATCACCATCTGGGTCTTTTTCATCAAGAAGAAGGATGACTTCGAAGAGCAGGCGCACCTGCCGCTGGATGAAGACGACAAGAAAGAACAACGCAAGGAGGGTTCGTCATGAGTGCGTTCTGGCACTGGTTTGTGGTCATCATCACGCTGGCCTTTACCGCCGGCATGGTGTGGCTGTTCATCGCCACCGGCAAGACCAAGGTCCCCACCGGCACCAATGCCGAAGGCCAGGAAACCACCGGGCATGTCTGGGACGAGGACCTGGAAGAACTCAACAATCCCATGCCGCGCTGGTGGCTGTGGCTGTTCTACGGCACGGTGATCTTTTCCCTGATCTACCTG
>SLJA01000095.1 GCA_007135355.1 Wenzhouxiangella sp. | reverse complement strand
TCGGTCAGCGGCTTGCCTTCGGCAATGGCCAGCACGCGGTCGGAGACCCGGCTGACCAGGCTCATATCGTGCTCGACCATGATGATGGTCAGACCCAGGTCCCTCTGCATGTCCTCAATCCACCAGGCCATGTTGTCGGTCTCTTCCACGCTCAAGCCCGCGGCCGGCTCGTCGAGCAGCAGCAGTCGGGGCTGGGCCACCAGCGCCTGGGCGATTTCAACCACCTTGCGCACGCCATAAGGCAGCCCCTGAATCATGCGGTCGCGGTAGGCGGCCAGTTCGAGGAAGTCGATCACCTCCTCCACCGCCCGGCGATGGGCGCGCTCGGCCCGGCGCACCTGGGGCAGGAACAGCAGGTCCTGCCACCAGCGCGTTTCGCGTCGGCTGTGGCGGCCGATCAGGAGGTTGTCGAGCACGGTGGCGTGGTCGAACAGCTCGATGTTCTGGAAGGTGCGCGCGATCCCTAACTCGATCACTTCGTGGGCCGGGCGGTGGAGCAGTTCCTGCCCATCGAAGCGAATGCTGCCGCCGGCCGGCTGATAAAAGCGGCTGATCAGGTTGAACAGCGAGGACTTGCCCGCCCCGTTCGGCCCGACGATGGTGAACACCTCGCCGGGCTCGACCTGGAAGCTGACCCCATCGATGGCACGGATGCCGCCGAAGGCCAGGCTGACGTCGTTGACCTCCAGCAGGCTCATTTCAGCCGCTCCGTCTTCAGATACGAGCGCGCGCGCCGGAACATGCCCTTGCGATACAGCGGAAACAGCTGCAGCCAGGTGCGCACGCGCAGCCACACGCCGTACAGCCCGCGCGGTTCCAGGATCATCAGGATGACGATGATCAGGGCAAACACCGCCATGTCGAGGCCGGGAAATGCCGCCACCCGGATGCCGACATCGGCCAGCGCGTCACGACTGACGGCAATCGCCTGCGGCAGCACCACCATCACCGCCGCGCCGAAAAAGGCGCCGTGAATCGAGCCCAGGCCGCCGACGATGACCTGCAGCAGCAGCGCGATCGAGATGATGACCAGAAAGCTCTCGAAGTTGATCGCCTGGATCAGATGCGCATACAAGGCCCCGGCAAGTCCAGTGATGGCGCAGGACAGCGCAAAGGCCAGGGTCTTGGTCCGGGTGACGTTGACGCCCAGGGCCTTCGCTGAAATTTCGCTGTCGCGCACGGCCATGAATGCCCGGCCGGTGGGCGAGCGCAGCAGGTTGGCGTAGGCCAGGGTCACAAGCACCACCACGCTCAGGCACAGGTAATAGAAGGCGCGCGGCGTGCCGTGGCGGTCAATATGGAAGCCGAAGATCTCGATCGGCGGCGCGACCAGGCCGCGCACGCCGCCGGTGAAGGGCTCGGCGATAATGGCCAGATCCTCGACCAGCACGCCCAGGGCCAGGGTGGCGATGGCCAGGTAAATCCCGCTCAGGCGCAGGATCGGCCGGGCCAGCAGCGCGCCGCTCAAGCCGCTGAACACGGTGGCCACCAGCAGCGCCGGCACGAACGGCCAGCCGCGCAGCATCAGCGCCAGGTGGGTAAACGCGCCGATGGCCATGAAGGCGGCATGGCCCAGACTGACTTGGCCGGTATGGCCGATCAGCAGCATCAGGCCCATGCCGGCCAGCGACCACACCAGCACCGAGCTCAGCTCGCCAATGTAGTAACTGCTCAAGACCCAGGGCGCGGCCACAGCCAGAGCGATCAGGATCAGATACTGAGCGCGATGCCAGGGGCCCTGAAAGCGGTTGATATCGTCGTCGTAGCTGGTCTTGAAGCGCGGTTTCATACTTTCTTCTGCCGCATCTGCGCAAACAGGCCGCTGGGACGCAGGATCAGCACCAGCAGCATCAGCGCATAAGGCGCGACCTGGGCCACGTGGCTGGGAAGATGGCGTCCGGCAAAAGGCTCGATGATGCCGATCAGCAAACCGCCGGCCAGCGCCCCGGGCAAGGAGCCCAGGCCACCGATCACCGCCGCGGCAAAGGCCTTGATGCCGAACACCAGCCCGGCCGCCGGCTCCACCGCGCCCTTGGCCGCGAACATGACGCCGGCGATCGCCGCCATCACCCCGGCCATGGCCCAGACCAGCGAGACCACGCGCTTGACCGGAATGCCCATGTAATAGGCCGCCATCTGGTTCTGGCTGCTGGCCTGCATGGCCAGCCCCAAACGGGTGCGGGCGAAAAACAGCCACAGCAGTACCACCAGCGAAACCGTAACGCCGATGATCACGGCATCGATCATCGGCACGCTGAGCTCGCCGAGAGTCAGACGCTGCCCGGCAAACGGCGAGTCCAGACTGACCGGATCATGCCCCCAGATCGCGCCGATGATGAAGCGCAGGATGAAGCCGATGGCAATGGTCAGCACCACCACCGTCAGCTGCGGCTGGCCGAACACGCGCCTGAGCAGCAGCGCGTCGAGGAGATAGGCGAATACGGCGAGACTTCCGCCTGCGATCGCGAGCCCAAGCAAAAACGGCAGATCGGCCTGGTTGGTATTGATCAGCCCACTGGCCAGAAAGGCACCCAGGATCATCAGATCACCCTGGGCGAAATTGACCGACTCCGAGGCCTTGTAGATCAGCACAAACCCCAGCGCGATCAGGCCATAGATACAGCCGTTGGCGATGCCGCTGATCAGCAGTTGTAGCGTATCCATCCCCGATCGCGCCGGAATCCAGGCGGCAGGATAGCAGGCGGCTCAGCGCCGCGCCAGGCGAGGCTCCATATCGCGCCAGGCCGCAAACAGCAGCGCCAGGGTAGCCACATGAAAAAGGCCCGAGGCGGGTAGCACCGCGTGCAGCTGCCAGATCAGACCGGCGGACAGGCTCAGCATCCACACCCCACCCAGCAAGACCGCCTGCAGACGCGCCGGTACCGGCCGGCCCAGCCGCCACCAGACCACCGCCAAGGCCAGGGCGGCCAGCATGATCTTGAGCAAACCCATGCCGCGCAGCAGGCGAAACAGCTCCAGGTCGCCGGCCCAGTAGGCAGCCGGCTGGAACAGCATCAGCGGGATGGCAAACAACAAACCGCTGCCGGCCAGCAGCAACAGTCGCGGGCGGCTTAGCATGGCTTGCCGGTCTTGCAGCCCGCCGCCTGCGGCGTCCGTGGGGGTCATGGCTTTGGTGAACATTCAGGGTCTCCTGGCGCGGGGCTCAGATCATCCGTCGAGCACAAATTCCAGTCGCAGCTCCACGAGACGATCATAGACTCTACCGTCGAACTCGAAGGGCTCAAAGCGATAGCGGCTGACGGCATTCAGGGCTGCACGATCGAAAGTCCCTTCGGGCTGAGCGGCAACGACTTCCACGTCCCGCGCCGCGCCATCACGATCGACGATCAGCTGCACATCGACCCAGCCTTCGATGCCGCGACGCAGACCGACCGAAGGATAGACGACCGGCTCCATATGCAAAATCACCACGTCTGCCTGAGCGGCCGGCGTGGTCAAAAAGTCTTGCTGACGCCGTGCGCTGCCCAGGCTGGCAGCCAAATCAGCCACCAGGCCGGCATCGGGATCAAGCTGCCGCAGCCCGCGGATGGCGTTGTCGGCACTGTCGAAGTCAAGCGCGTCAATGGCCGCGCCGGCCTGGCCGGACAGCGTCGCCAGCAGCTCTGCAAAGGGCTCAGCCAGGCCGGGGTGGGCCGGGTTTTCCTGGCGCAAGCGGCCCAGATAAAACGCGGCGCTGTCGCCCTCGGGTTCAGTCAACTGCCCGTTGCTCAGGCGAGCCAGCGCTGTTTGCAACAGTTCTTGTTCCAGGGCCGCTTGCCGCTCGGCCTGCAGACGTGCTTCGACCTGCGCAATCTCGGCGCTCAGCGCAGACAGCTGAGTGGGGCTCAGTACCACCGTCCCGCCGGCAGCAAGAATCTGCTCGGCCTGCTCGACGGCTTCGGCGGCCAGGGCCTCGCGCAGCGTTCGCTCCATGGCGCCCGCGATTCGCGCCCGCAGTGCCACCACTTCCGCATCGCCCGCGTCAATAGCTGCTGCTCGCTGATAAAACACCAGCGCATTATTCTGCTCCGGGGCAAACAGATTCCCGGCCAGCAACCGGGCCTGGGACTGCTCCACCAACAGGTCGATCTCGCGCGGCGCCGGCGGCTCATCAGCTTCTGCCTCGGCCACGACGGCCTCGGCTGCATCGGCCTCGTCCAGTTCCTCAACCTCGACAGCTGGTTCCGGCTCGACTGCGACGACCGGCTCAGGGTCCAGTGGGTCAACTTCCGCCGACTCCTCCATCGCTGCGGCAGGCGCGTCGGCATCGTCATCCGGCTGGACGACAATCGGGTCGACCAGCGCCAAATCCGGCGCGGCCGGCTCGGGCTGTGCCGGGGCGACCGGCTCCTGAATCGCGATCGGAGTCGGCTCCAAAGTCGGGTCTGGATCCGGCGATGCGCGCAAAAAGAAGACCAGTGCAAGCACCAGCACAGCGGCCAGAGCGCCACCGCCGATAAACACCGGCAAACGGCTGGTGCCGGTGGCCTGGGC
>SLJA01000136.1 GCA_007135355.1 Wenzhouxiangella sp. | reverse complement strand
GAGAGGCAGACGGCGGAGACGAGGCCGACGTAGCCCGTCCCTATTATCGTAATTTTCATGTCTTTAGGACTCTAGGTCGGTTTTTGGCGTGCTAGGTTTCTTGGCAGTGAGACGGGAGGTTTCAGGGTTCAGGGTTCAGGGTTCAGGAAAATCCTGATCCTGCCTCCCCTGAACCCTGAACCCTGAACGTTGAACCCTTAACCATAATAATCCCTATACCACTCCACAAACCGCCTGACGCCAACCTCGACGGGCACCTGCGGTCGATAATCAATGGCTTCTGCCAGCTGACTGACATCGGATTCGGTGTCGGGGACATCGCCGGGTTGGAGGGGCAGCATTTCCATTTTGGCTTTTTTTCCCAGGCAGTCTTCGAGCACTTCGATGTAGCGGAGGAGTTCTACGGTCGTTTCGTTGCCGATGTTGTAGATGCGATACGGAGCGACGGGGCTGGTAGCGGGATGGGGGGTAAAGGGTTCAGGGTTCAGGGTTCGGGGTTCAGGGGAGGCAGGATCAGGATTTTCCTGAACCCTGAACCCTGAACCCTGAACCCGCGCCATCATCTCTGCCGGCTTCTCCAGAACCCTCACCACCCCCTCAACAATGTCATCCACATAAGTAAAGCTCCGGCGGTGGCGCCCATGATTGAAAACCTTGATCGGCTCGCCGGCAAGAATCGCCTTGGTGAATAAAAAAAGCGCCATGTCGGGGCGGCCCCAGGGGCCGTAGACGGTGAAGAATCTCAAGCCTGTGCACGGAATGCCGTACAGGTGGGCGTAGCTGTGGGCCATCATTTCGTTGGCTTTTTTGGTCGCCGCGTACAGGGTGAGCGGGTGTTCGGTGGGCTGGTTTTCGGCAAAGGGCATGTGGGTGTTGGCGCCGTAAACCGAGCTGGTGGAGGCAAATACCAGGTGCTCGACGCCGTGCGCGCGGCAGCCTTCGAGGATGTGCAGGGTGCCGGTGACGTTGCTGGAGACGTATACATGAGGGTTTTCGGCGGCGTAGCGGACGCCGGCCTGGGCGGCCAAGTGAACCACGCGCGCCGGCCGGTGTTCGGCAAAAAGACGCTCAACGGCGGCCCGATCGGCCAATTCGGCGGTAATGTGGGTGTAGCCAGGCTGGTCGGCAAAGCGCGCCAGGCGGGCTTTTTTCAGCCGCACATCGTAATAGTCGTTGAGGTTATCCAGCCCGACCACAGAATGCCCGGCCGCCAGTAGCCGAAGTGCCACATGCGAACCGATGAAACCGGCGGTGCCGGTCACGAGAATGGGTTGCATCACGCGCTTGCGAAAATGACCAGGCGCCGAGTTTACCCGAGCTTAGGCCGCTGCTGGCCGTTCGCAATGCTTTGTTTGACTGCTGACGGCACATTAGCTACTATGCGCCTGAGATTGACGTGCAGAAACTATCAGGAGTCGTTCGATGAATGTTCGCAGCTTTGTGAAACAGTTCGCACTTGCCGCGGCACTGTCGTGCTGGGCGGCTTTTGCCTGGTCTGGCCCCGTGGGCGAGCTGGATATTCAAGGTGATGTACGGCTGACCATGGCCGGCAGCGCTGAGACGGTAACGCTGCGCAACACCAGCTACACTTTGTTTGCCGGCGACCGGGTGGCGACCGGCAACACGGCGGCGACGCTGCGAATGACCGGCGGCAACAGCCTGGCCATTGGGCCGAATTCCGAACTGTCGCTGGACATGGATGCCGGGGCGATACAGGCTGATCTGCAGCGAGGTTCACTGACCTACCTGCTGCGTTCCAACGGCATGCCCATCCGGGTCAACGGCGGGACCACTCTGGCGTCGGGCGAACCGGGCATGCTGGAAGCGGACGGTTCGGGCGGACTGGTGCATCTCCAGGGCCGCTCAGCCAGATTGCAGGCGGAGCACATTGGCTTGAGCATCAGCGACACGGGAATCAGCGTGTCCTGCGACAGTCGGCGTGGCTGCGATCAGAGTGTAAGGCCACGCTCACTGAGTCCATAGATCGACTCAATCTTGCAGACTGGTGTGGGGATGTAAAACGAGCGGCCCTTCGGCCGCTCTCTCGTTAGTGCTAGCTGAATCCGGGCTTTCGGGGTACTTAAAGGCGTTAATCAAGCGGAAAATGGGGAAATGACGGAAGGTCAGGACAAGAACAGCGGTCAGCGCCAAACGCACTTGCAGCCGGTTACGCCCGCCGGCCAGCAGATGACCACCTACGACCCGCTGCTGAGTAGTCATTCGCAGAATTCGGAAGAAGTGATCAGCCTGCACGAGCTATGGCTGGTCTTTCTCAAACGCAAATGGACCGTAATCGCCATCGCCCTGATCTTTTTGGCCGGCGCTTTCCTGTCCACCAGTTTGACCGTGCCGGAATACCGCGCCACGGCCCAGGTGCAGATCACGCCGCAGATGACGCGTGTTCTGGCGATTGATGACTTTGATTTCAGCCAGCGCGCCGGGCGCGTATTCGATGAATATCGCGCCACCCAACTGCAACTGCTGCGCAGCAGCGAGCTGAACCAGCGGGTGGTGCGCAACGCCAGCCTGTATGAATACCCGGAGATGCGCGGCGAGATTCGCCAGCGCAGCGTCATGGGCGAGCTGCGTACGCTGACGCGCACGCTGCGCAGCTCGGTCACCAATGCCTTCAACGGGTCGACCAATGGCATGGCGCCAGCCGGCCAAACCGCGACTCGGGATCCGGTGCCGCTGGCCGCCAATATTCTGCGTTCACGCATCGAGATCAACCCGATTCGTGACACCCACCTGGTCAACATCAGCGTGATCGGTTTTGAGCCGCGCTTTGCCGCCCATGCAGCCAATGCGCTGGTAGCCGAATACGTTCAGGACGGCATGCGCCGTCGAATGGACTCCGGCAGCGAGGCACGCGAATTTCTGGCCAACCAGCTGTCGGAAATGCGCATTACCCTGGAGCGCTCCGACCAGGCCTTGATGGATTTTGCTCGGCAGAACCAGATTGCTGACTTGAGTGAGCGGGTGGCCACACAGCAGCGTGCGCTGGCCCAGCTGAACGGTCGCTTAAGCGAAGTCCAGCGAGAGCTGGTGCGCGTCAATGCCTGGCAGAGCCTGATTGATGAAGGACGGATCAGCAGCCTGGAGCCAGTGACCAACAGTAGTGCCATTCAGAGTCTGGATGGGCGACTGCTGGACGCTCGCACTCGTCTGCGCCAACTGCAGGCGCAGTTCAACGATACGGTGCCGGAAATCCGTGAGGCACGCTCGCTGATTGCCGGCCTGGAGGAAGAACGCGAGCAGCGGGTTCAGCGCATTGTCGATGAAATTGAGGGCCGGCGCGACAGTCTGCTGGCCGAGCAGGCTTCACTGTCCCGAGCCGTGCGCGAGCAGGAAGACGCGCTGCTGACGCTGAACGAGCGCTCGGTGCAATACAACATCTTGAGGCGTGAGTTCGAAACCAGTCGCCAGCTGCATGACGGGCTGCTGCAGCGCATGAAAGAAATCGGCGTGGCTTCGGGCGCACAGGAAAACAACATTTCGGTCATCGAGCTGGCGCGGGTGCCGGGCGCACCATTCCGGCCGAACATGCAGCGCAGCCTGCTGATGGGTCTGGCGCTGGGGCTGGCCGCCGGCCTGGGCCTGGCGCTGATGCTGGAGTTTCTGGACCGCACGATTCGCAGCATCGAAGATGTCGAACGTCTGGTCGACCGGCCCGTGCTGGGCATGATTCCGATGGTCAAGCTGCGCGGACGCGACGGACTTCGGGTCAAACGTCGACCCAAGGTGGTGGAACAGCCGGAGCAGAGCATCTCCCACTACAGCGCCATTCACACCTCTTCGGCCGTGTCCGAGGCCTTCCGCTCGCTGCGCACCAGCCTGAGCTTTTCCACCGCGCAGGGCATGCCGCGCATGTTGATGGTCACCAGTTCCATGGTCGGCGAGGGCAAGACCACCAATGCCATCAACCTGGCCACGGTGCTGGCGCAGAACGGCAGCCGCGTGCTGCTGATCGATGCCGATCTGCGCAAGCCGCGCGTGCATCGGGAATTCAACCGCCCGCGCTCGCCGGGCTTGACCAATCGCATCGCCAATTTCGAGGCCAGGGGCGAAGAAAACAACGCCATTTGCCCCACCCATGTGCCGGGACTGTTCATCATGCCGGCCGGACACACTACGCCCAACCCGGCCGAGTTGTTGAATTCACCGCGCCTGACCAAGGTGCTGGAAAGCTGCAGACGGGTGTTTGACCATATCGTCATTGACGCGCCGCCCATCCTGGGGCTGGCCGACTCGCTGATTCTGTCGCGCCAGGTAGATGGCGTTGTCATGGTGGTCAAGGCCGGCGAGACGACGCGCGAGAACTTCAAGATCTGCATGAAACGCCTCGGCCAGGTGCAAGCGCCGGTACTGGGCGTGGTGCTGAACGCGGTTGATCTGGAGAATCCGCAGTACGCCTACTATGCCCACTACTACTACAACTACCAGGAAAACTCCGCAGTCGACGAGGAGCCCAAGGAGTCTGCCCCGCAAGCCCGTGCTG
>SLJA01000036.1 GCA_007135355.1 Wenzhouxiangella sp. | reverse complement strand
CGGTCTTGATATCGAGGATGGTCAGCTTGTCGAGCAGTTCGCCGGGCGAGACGGGGGTTAACAAGTGCATGGGAACCATGGATCGCGTGAGCCAGGCTTAAAGAGTGCCACAGCGTCTGGAAAACCGCCCGGGGCCCGGGCGGTTGGATCGAACCGACGAAGATAGCGGCCGGGTCGGCCGTCAGTCGCCGCTCTTGCCTTCGTTCAGTGCCTTCATGCTCAGACGGATGCGTCCCTGCTTGTCCACTTCCAGCACCTTGACCTTGACCTTGTCGCCTTCGGCCAGCTCATCAGTCACATTCTCGACGCGCTTGTCGGAAATCTGGGAAATATGAACCAGACCGTCCTTGCCCGGCAGGATGGTGACAAAGGCACCGAAGTTCATGATCTTGGTGACCGTGCCTTCGTAGACCGCGCCGACTTCGACATCGGCCGTGATCTGTTCGATCCGCTTGCGCGCTTCGTCGGCAGCCGCCTGGTTGACCGAAGCAATAGTCACCGTACCGTCGTCCTGAATATCGATAGTGGTGCCGGTTTCTTCGGTGATGGCGCGGATGGTCACACCGCCCTTGCCGATCACGTCACGAATCTTGTCCGGATGCACCTTCATCGTGAACAGGCGCGGCGCGTACTGGCTCATCTCGGTCCGGTGCGTGCTGATGACCTCATTCATTTCTTTCAGAATGTGGATTCGACCATCGCGCGCCTGGCTTAGCGCCACACGCATGATTTCGCTGGTGATGCCATCGATCTTGATGTCCATCTGCAGCGCCGTGACCCCGGCGTCGGTACCAGCCACCTTGAAGTCCATGTCGCCGAGGTGGTCTTCGTCACCGAGGATATCGGTCAACACGGCAAAACGATCGCCGTCTTTGATCAGGCCCATGGCGATGCCGGCAACCGGCGCCTTGATCGGGACCCCGGCATCCATCAGCGCCAGGGACCCACCACAAACCGTGGCCATGGAGCTGGAGCCGTTGGACTCGGTAATTTCCGAGACCACGCGAATGACGTAAGGGAACTCCTCGGCCGGCGGAACCACCGCGACCAGGGCGCGCTTGGCCAGGCGACCATGACCGATCTCGCGGCGCTTGGGTGCCAGCATGTGGCTGGTCTCGCCGACGCAGAATGGCGGGAAGTTGTAGTGCAGCATGAAATGGTCTTTGTACTCACCCTCGATGGCGTCGATGATCTGTGCATCGCGCCCGGTGCCCAGGGTGGTGACGACCATGGCCTGAGTCTCGCCACGCGTAAACAGCGCCGAGCCATGGGTGCGCGGGAATACGCCCACGTGCATGTCCAGCGGCCGGACCGTGGTCAGGTCGCGGCCATCGATGCGCGGGTTACCCGACAGGATGCGATCGCGCACCATTTTCTTTTCCAGCTTGCCGAACGCTTCCTTGATGTCATCCAGCTCGGGCACGTTCTCGGCCCCTTCCGGACACAGCTGCTCAACGACCTTGCTACGCAACTCGCCAACGGCATCGCGGCGGGCCATCTTGTCGGTAATGGCATAGGCTTCCGCCAATCCGGCCTGAGCCAGCTCGGCAACTCGCTCTGCCAGCCCGACGGGCTTGGTCGGTGCCTGCCAGTCCCACTTCGGCTTGCCCGCTTCGGCGGCCAGTTCCTGAATAGCCTGGATCGCCACCTGCATCTGCTCGTGGCCGAAGGTGACCGCGCCGAGCATTTCTTCTTCGCTCAGCAGATCGGCCTCGGATTCGACCATCAGGACTGCCTGGGCGGTTCCAGCCACGACCAGATCAAGGCGCGATTGGTCGAGCTGCGACTGGGTCGGGTTGAGCACATACTGCCCGTCGACAAAACCCACGCGGGCCGCGCCAATGGGACCGTCGAACGGCAGACCCGCCAGCGTGACGGCGGCCGATGCGCCGATCAGCGACGGGATGTCGGCATCCACGTCCGGGTTGGACGACATGACGGTGGCAATGACCTGGGTCTCGTTCATGAAGCCGTCAGCGAACAGCGGCCGCAGCGGACGGTCGATCAGGCGCGAGGTCAGCGTTTCCTTTTCGGTGGGGCGACCTTCGCGCTTGAAGAAGCCGCCGGGAATCCGGCCGGCGGAATAGAATTTTTCCTGGTAGTTACAGGTCAGGGGGAAGAAGTTCTGCCCGGGCTTGACCTCCTTGCGGGCCACGGCAGTCACCAGCACCACGGTGTCGGCCATGGTCACCAGCACGGCGCCATCGGCCTGGCGGGCAACATGACCGGTTTCAAGGGTTACCTCATGCTCGCCGAACTTGAACGTTTTCGTAAACTTTTTCACTTGCTTATCTCCACTTTTCGCAATACAAAACACCCCGGATCAGCCCATTGGCCGCCGGGGTGTTCAATTCCAATCTGATGCCCTTCAGCGTCTTAACGACGCAGGCCCAGACGCTCAATCAGGTCGCGATAACGCTGAACGTCCTTTTTCTTGACATAGTCCAGCAAGGAGCGACGTTGGTTGACCAGCTTGAGCAAACCTCTGCGAGAGTGGTGATCTTTCTTGTGCTCTGCAAAATGGTTCTGCAAATCCTGAATGCGCGCGGTCAACAAGGCGACCTGCACCTCGGGAGATCCGGTATCGCCCTCGGACAACTGATGTTCCTTTACGACCTGCTGCTTTTGTTCTGCCGTCAAAGACATGGGTATTTACTCTCCAAAAAGTCGGTGGGCGACCGGGCTTTTTCAGAAAACCCCCTTGGATTCGCTGCCCCGGCAAGCACTGCCGCGGCGTCGTCAAGTCGGGCTTTGTGCAAAAGCCAAGGCCGCCGAATTCAATCAAGCCAGCTATTGTAACCCTTAAGCGTCGACACTGACAACAAACTCGACACACTTGACCGCGGCCCGGCGGCTGACCTTAAGGCTACAATAGAGCGGTTTGACTGTTTGGAGAGGGCATGGCGAGGCTGGACAGCCACATCAATCGCAAAGACGCGGATTTCATGCAGCGCAGCGCGCATCATCGCGCCCTGGCCGAGTCGCTTAAAGCCCGTCTGACCGAGTCGGCCTTCGGTGGACCGGAACGCGCCCGCGTGAAGCATACCGAACGCGGCAAACTGCTGCCGCGCGAGCGGGTTCGACTACTGCTCGACCCGGGTAGTCCTTTCCTGGAAATCTCGCCACTGGCCGCCAACGGCCTGTACGACGATGCCGCGCCCGGCGCCGGCGTGATTGCCGGCATCGGCCGGGTGTCGGGGAGCGAGTGCCTGGTGGTGGCCAACGATGCCACGGTCAAGGGCGGCACGTATTATCCGCTGACCGTGAAAAAACATCTGCGGGCGCAGGAAGTCGCGCTGGAAAACCATCTGCCCTGCATCTACCTGGTCGACTCCGGCGGCGCCTTTCTGCCGCTGCAGGACGAAGTGTTTCCCGACCGCGACCATTTCGGACGCATCTTCTATAACCAGGCCCGACTCTCGGCGCTGAATATTCCGCAGATCGCGGTGGTCATGGGGTCGTGTACCGCCGGCGGCGCCTATGTGCCGGCCATGTGCGACGAGGCCATCATCGTGCGCGAGCAGGGCACGATTTTTCTCGGTGGACCACCGCTGGTCAAGGCGGCCACCGGAGAGGAAATTGACGCCGAAACCCTGGGCGGCGCCGATACGCATACGCGGCTGTCCGGCGTAGCCGATCATTTCGCCGAAAACGACACCCATGCACTGGCCATCGCGCGCGAGCTGGTCAGCCATCTGAACCGGCCCCGGTCGAGCGCGCGGCTACTCGAGACCGTCAATGAGCCGGCCTATCCGGCCGAGGATCTCTACGGCATTCTGCCCACCGACACCCGCTACCCGTTCGAGGTTCGCGAGATCATCGCCCGTCTGGTCGACGGTTCGGAGTTCACCGAGTTCAAGGCCCGATACGGCACCAGCCTGGTGTGCGGTTTTGCCACCATTCACGGCTTTCCCGTGGGCATCGTCGCCAATAACGGCATTCTGTTCTCGGAATCAGCGCTCAAGGGCGCGCACTTCATCCAGTTGTGCAACCAGCGCAACATCCCGCTGGTGTTCCTGCAGAACATCACCGGCTTCATGGTCGGGAAGAAATACGAGCAGTCCGGCATCGCCAAGGACGGCGCCAAGATGGTCACCGCCGTGGCCTGCTCGCACGTGCCCAAATTCACCGTCATCATCGGCGGCTCGTTCGGCGCCGGCAATTACGCCATGTGCGGCCGCGCCTACCAGCCCCGCTTCCTGTGGACCTGGCCCAACGCGCGCATTTCGGTGATGGGCGGCGAACAGGCAGCCAGCGTGCTGGCCACGGTCAAGCGTGACGCCATGGCTGCCCGCGGCGAAGACTGGGCGGCGGACGAGGAGGAAGCCTTCAAGGCCCCCATACGCGAACAATACGAATCCCAGGGCAACCCCTACTACGCCACCGCGCGACTGTGGGACGATGGCATCATCGATCCAGTCGACACCCGCCGCGTGCTGGGGCTTGCGCTGGCGGCGGCGGCCAAGGCACCGGTTGAAGTGGGGCGGTTTGGGGTGTTTCG
>SLJA01000123.1 GCA_007135355.1 Wenzhouxiangella sp. | reverse complement strand
GCGCGAGGCGCGCGCCGAACTTGGAGGAGACTTGGATATGAGAGGAAGCCGGGACAAGAAAGGCGCTTGGCTGGTCGCGCTGGTGACGAGTTTTACCCTGCTGCTGGGGTCAGCCTGGGCCAGCAACGACCAGTGCCTGATGTGCCACCGGGCCATGTCGGAAACCCCGATCCAGCAACATCAGAACTGCATGATGTGTCATCGCGACGGGGCCGAGGAGCATATGGCGAATATCCGGGTGCCGCCGGAGCCGGTGCCCGATGAAACCTGCACGATGTGCCATCGACCCAGCGAGTCCTTCATGGCGATCTCTGCCCACCAGCAGGGCATGGAATGCGCTGCTTGTCACCTGATCCACGATAAGTAACTCGAAACCTCTCGAGTTCATTGCTGTCGTCGGTCGACCCGCACCGACAGCCCGCCTTGGAGATGGCGCCAGCCGCCGGATCGGTCCGGCGGAGAGATGCGTAATATGTTAATATTTTGTTGACAGGCATCTCGGTTTAAGCCGGTTCTGCCGGAAAGGTGGTGTCGCATGATCGCCATTTCGAACGGTTATAGTTATGACGCGTTGGTGCAGCGCGTTGAAGAATTAACTACGGCACTTGCCGCAGCTGAGTTGAGCGCGGAACGTGAAAGAGCGCAGCGCGTTCAGTGCCAATCGATTATCGACAACATTCCCGGTATTACCTATCGCTGTCTGGCCGACCGGGATTTCACCACGGTCTTTATCAGTGGCGGTATCCCAAGCCAGCCGCAGACGTCCGCTGCCTTATTGGCCGAAGCCCGAATGGCACTGGCCCGAGTGATTCATCCGGATGACCTTCCGCTCGTTCGTGATATCGTCCATCACCAAGTCGCCGAGGGCGGCGACTTCGACCTCGAGTATCGGCTGGCGCTGGCGGGTGAAGCGGTGTGTTGGGTGAATGATCGCGGTTATCTTACGGTCGGTGAGGAGGGCGAACCTCGATATTTGGACGGCATGTTGTTGGATATCACAGCACGCAAGCAGGCGCAACAGGCCCTGCATGAAAGTGAAGCCCGGTTCCGCGTTCTGGTTGATCATTCTCCTGATCTGATCTGGCTGGTGCGGCCTGATGGCGTGGTGTCCTACGTGTCGCCATCCTCGGCATCGCAGCTTGGCTACCCCGCTGCGTTCTGGTGCGGCAAGCTGTGGTCCGATCTGATTCATCCCGACGACGTCGCTGCCTGCAAACATTACGGCTCCGAAATTCAGGTCCGCCGCAGCGGATTTCCCGGTCCCGAGTATCGGATTCGCCACGCTGACGGTGGCTGGCGCTGGCACGAAGCGTCCACTGAGCCGGTTTATGACGAGGATGAGCAGTTGGCTTGCTATGTTGCGATTTCTCGTGATATCGACAACCGCAAGCGCCGCGAGCAGCAGATGCTGCAGATGGCTTATCACGACCCCCTGACCGGTCTGGCCAATCGACCGCTGTTCATGGATCGTCTTGGCCTGGCGCTGGCTCGAGCTCGACGCGAGGACACCGTGGTGGCGATCGGGCTGCTTGATCTCGATCTGTTCAAGGAGGTCAACGATGCGTTCGGGCACGATGTTGGCGATCAACTACTGTGCGCGGTTGCACACCGTGTGCAAGGGCTGCTGCGCGAGAGCGATACCGTTGCCCGGTTTGGCGGCGATGAATTTGTGCTGATGTTGAGCGATCTGGACAGGGTCGAGGCGGTTCAATCCGCGGCCGACAAGATCATCGATTGCTTCAAGCGCCCATTCTGCCTGGGTGAACGAGATGTCCAAATCACCACCAGCATGGGTCTCGCCCTCTATCCGGATGACGGGCACGACGCTGAAGAAATCATCAAGCGGGCCGACCAGGCGATGTATCGCGCCAAACGCTCGGGCCGGAATCGCTGGGCGATGTTTTCGAATCCTCTCGGCCATTCAGTGCTTTGAGTCACTTCGACCAGGACGCGCGGACCCGATCCCGTCACCGTTGAAGCTGGAGTAGGTCCGCTCGCAACAGTGGCCGGTCACACCGAGCGCCGGACGTGGCTACGGTTGCTTGAGCATGGACTCAATCGCTCTTGCGCGTCGGATCGTTGCGGCCATACTGATCGTGACTGGACACCCAGTCCAGCGACGAAATGGCCGCCGCCAGCGAGATTTCGCCGGCCAGCACGGTGCCGGCCACGATCTCGGCGAACTTCAGCACATTGCCCGGCCCTGCGCAGCCCATGATGCTCAGGCTTTCAGACTGGGTCGCCAGCCCGGTGCCGCCGCCCACCGTGGCCACGATCAGTGAGGGCAGAGTGATCGAGATGTACAGGTCCTTGGCCTCGGTCAGCTCGGTATAGAGAATGCCGGCCGAAGACTCGGCTACGTTGGCCACGTCCTGGCCGGTGGCGATGAAGATCGCGGTAATCGCGTTGGCCGCATGACAGCCGTTGTTGTTGGCGCCCGAGAGCATGCTGCCGATGTTGGCGATACGGGCATGGGTGGCCAGCTGCTCGGTGTCGGCATCCATGATGTCGCGCAGGACCTCGCGCTTGACCACCAGTTCGGCGGTGACGCGTTTGCCGCGGGTGCGCATGGAGTTGATCATCGAGGCCTTCTTGTCGGTGGCGAAGTTGGATTCGAGGAAGAAATCCTTGACCTCTGCGCCGTCGAAATTCTGCAGGATCCAGTTGCAGGCGGCGAAGGTGGCCTTGCCGACCATGTTCATGCCCGCGGCATCGCCGGTGGTGAAGTTGAAGCGCGTGTAGCAGAAGCGGCTGGCCAGGTAGTAGTCGACATATTTCAGCGACACGAAGCGATCGGACTCGGTGCACACCTGGCGCAGCGTATCGGTGCGGCTTTTCAGCCAGTCGGCGAAGCGACGAGCCGCGGCCGCGTTTTCAAAGGCAAACACGGGGGCGCGCTGCATATTGTCGCCGACCACGGTGCACTGCACCCCGCCGCATTCGCGGATTACGCGCATGCCGCGGTTGTAGGACGCTACCAGGGTGCCCTCGGTGGTGGCCAGTGGAACATAGAAATCGCCTTGGGCGTGTTCCCCGTTGACGTGCAAGGGTCCGGCGATCCCCAGCGGAATCTGGGCCACGCCGGTGAAGTGCTCGATGTTGCCGCGGGTGATCTTGGGGTCGAAGGAGTACGCCGGGATATGGGTCAACTCGACGCCGGCGCGCTCATTGACGAAACGCTGGCGCGCCTCGATGACCGCCTCGCTCCAGTCGTTCTCGGGATCGCGCGGAATGGTTTCGGGCGAGCGCTGGCGCGCCTGCAACTCGTCGCTGAAACCGACCGCCAGCGTTCCGAAGGGGGCGGCGCGAAAGCCCAGCTCGATGTCGTGCTGGCCCGGCTCGAGCGGGTCGATCAGCAGATCCAGGACCAGCAGGGTACCCAGCGGGAAATCGACCGGATGCTCGGGCGTGATGTCGCTCAAGGGGAATTCCGGCTGCCCGTCCAGCGACAGGTGAATGCGCTCGGCCGGCACTGCCTTGCCGTCGATGGCCACGCGCTCGATCGCCTCCAGCCGCGCCGGGCTGATCCGGTTCTTGATCGAAAAGCGCACCCCGGCTTCGGTATTGCGCAGGCTGGCGCGGTTGTAGAGTCGCTTGAGTACGGACTTGGGTACGAAACGCATGGGTCATGGCCTCCTGCATCGGCCTGAGTTGAAAGATGTCATCCCATGTTAAAGCGTGGATTTGCTGCATGAATTGCGGAAGATCAATTCGTCGTCGCAGTCGGTCGCCGCGGTTTACTGGACGAGCATTGCTGCTACGCTGTAGCAATGCGATCTGGCCTGCCGTTTCTGTTCTTACTGCTGCTGACGATGGCGGTGCCCTTGTCCGTGGCCGAAGACGCCGAATCCAGTCTTCGCACGTTGCTGGACGATTTCCTTGCTGGCGCCTCAGTCAACGACGCCGCCGTGCACGACCGCTTCTGGGCCGAGGAGCTGGTCTACACCAGCTCGGCCGGGACGCGTTTCGGCAAGGCCGAGATCATGGCGGGGCTGGTCGCGGCGGGAGAGTTGGAAGAAGCCGAGCCCGGACCGAGCTATTCGGCCCGCGATGTGCGGGTGCAGGTGTTAGGAGAGACGGCTGTGGTCACCTTTCAGCTGGTGGCTGAGCAGACTGGTGCGCCGACCGAGCACTTCTACAACAGCGGCGTGTTCCGCATCATTGATGGGCGCTGGCAAGCGGTGGTGTGGCAGGCTACCCGAGCGGCCAACTAGCCGTCCGGCCGTCCGCTTGCGCATTCACGCTCGGTGCCCTGGGCCAACTTGAACCACCCCAGGGGCGGGTATAAGCTTGTCCTGACCGGGGCGCTGTCCCAACCTGGCCATTGAGCCGGAGATGAGCATGGCAAAGCCAGCACAACAGGCCCGCTCGGGCCGCAGCAAGAGGGGAAAAGTCGTCGCGCTCAGGCCCGGCGAGCGGCAGAGTGTGCCGGCTCCCAACGGCCGTTCCCGCACCCTGGACCGCGCCGCTACCGCCGCCCTCGCGCGCCTGACCCTGGGCGTCTCGCCGCATGC
>SLJA01000266.1 GCA_007135355.1 Wenzhouxiangella sp. | reverse complement strand
TCAGCGCATCGGCCAAGAGGTCATCCGGCCGATAATTACGAAAAGCGCCCTTGAACGCCCGGGCAACCGGGGTACGGACGGCGGAAACGATGTAGGCGTCACTCATGGCTTTTTGGGTCCTTCGATAACTTTGGCATTCGGGTTTTAGGTTTCGGGGTTCAGGGTTCAGGGTTCAGGAAAAAACCTCTTCCTGAACCCTGAATCCTGAAAGCTGAACCCTCTCTTAATTCCTCAACGGCTTTCCAGTTTTCAACATATGCCCAATCCGCTCCTGCGTTTTCGGCATGGCGCACAGCTCCAGGAAATGCTCGCGCTCGAGGTGGTGCAGCCATTCCTCGTTGACCGGGATGCCGCGGTCGATTTCGCCGCCGGAGATGACGGTGGCAATGCGGCTGCCGATTTCGAAGTCGTGTTCGGAGATGAAGTGTCCTTCGAGCATGTTGACCAGCAGCATCTTGAGCGTGGCCACGCCGACGTCACCGGCGGCCGGGAAGGTTCGGCCTGCCAGCGGCGGACGATAGCCGGCCGCGGCCAGCGAGCGGACCAGACCGTGGGCGGCATGCAGCAGTTCGTGTTCGTGCAGGACGATCAGGTCCTCCGGGCGCAGGTAGCCCATTTCGCGCGCTTCCATGGCAGAGCCTGCGACCTGACCCATGGCGACCTGCTTGTAGCGCTTCTCCATTAGCGGCCAGGTGTCGCCGGCGGCCACGTCGGCGTTGATCTGCAGGGCCAGGGTGGCGAGTCCGCCACCGGCCGGCAGCAGGCCGACGCCGGCCTCGACCAGACCCATATAGCTTTCCAGGTGGGCGACCCGGCGGCTGGCGTGCATGGCCAGTTCCAGGCCGCCGCCCAGGGCCAGACCGCGCACGGCGGCCACGGACGGGATGCCTGAATAGCGCATGCGCAGGTTGATCGCCTGGAAGCCCTCGACCAGCTTGCGCACGCTGTCGTAATCACCACGCTGGATGGCTTCGGCGGCGGCCTTCAGATTGGCCCCGGCGGAGAACGGCCCCTTGGGCTGCCAGATCACCAGGCCCTCGAAGCCGGCCTCGGCATGATCCAGAGCGGCGTTCAGGCCGTCCACGGCGCTGTCATCGATCACGCCCATCTTGGTCTTCAGGCTGGCAATCAGCACATCGTCGTGCAGGGTCCACAAGCGAATACCATCGCTTTCATGCACGGTGGTGCCGTGATCCGATTTTTCGCCGACCAGCCGCACCGGCTGGTACTGGCGCTGGTAGACCGGCAGGTCCGGACGCGGGCTGACTTCGCCGGCCGATGCCGACCAGGAGCCCGCCGGGCCATGTGCGCCTTCGACTTCGCTGACCCACTTGGGCAAATGCGCCTCGACGCCCGTCTTGCCGGCGTCCACGTCGGCCTGGATGAGCTCGGCCACATGCTTCCAGCCGGCGGCCTGCCATTGCTCGAAGGGTCCGAAATTCCAGCCGTAGCCCCAGCGCATGGCCAGATCAATCTCGCGTGCTGATTCGGCAATCTCGCCGAGGTGGTAGGCGCAGTAGTGAAACAGGTCGCGGTGGATGGCCCACAGGAACTCGGTTTCAGGGTACTCAGCCTTGGCCAGTTCGGCCAGCTTTTCACCCGGGTTCTTCATCGCCAGGATGGCCTTGACCTCGTCGCGCACACTGTAGTCGGTGCTGCGGTACTCGCCCGTTTCGGGGTCGAACACCTTGATCTCCTTGCCTTCCTTGCGGAACACGCCGGCGCCGGCCTTCTGGCCCAGCGCGCCGGCTTCGATCAGCTTGGCCAGCCAATCCGGCGCCTTGAACAGGGCATGCCAGGGGTCGTCAGCCAGTTTGGCGTCCATGGTGCGGATCACATTGGCCATGGTGTCCAGGCCGACCACGTCGGCCAGGCGGAAGGTGGCGCTCTTGGGGCGGCCGATGGCCGGACCGGTCAGCGCGTCCACGGTGTCGAAGCCGAGCCCTAAGCGCTGGGCGTGATGCATGGTCGACCACATGGTGAACACGCCGACACGGTTGGCGATGAAGTTGGCCGTGTCGCGGCAGCGCACCACGCCCTTGCCCAGGTTGCGGGAGAGAAAGTCTTCCAGCAAATCGAGAATTTGTCCGTCCGTGCCCTGATGCGGGATCAGTTCGACCAGATGCATGTAACGCGGCGGGTTGAAGAAATGCACGCCACAGAAGCGTGATTTCAGAGCCTCTGGAACGACGCCGGCCAGCTCGGTGATCGAAAGTCCGGAGGTGTTGGTGACGAAGAAGGCATCAGCGTGGATGTGCGGTCCGATCTTCTCGTACAGCGACTTCTTGATGTCCATGCGCTCGACGATGGCCTCGATGATGAAATCGCAGTGGCCGAGTTGCTCGAGGTCGTCGTCGAAATTGCGTGGGGTGATGAACTGGGCCAGGTCCTTGCCGGCCAAGGGCGCGGGCTTGAGCTTGGCCAGGTTCTGAATAGCGCCGGCGGAAATCTTCGAGCGCTGCTTGTCGTCCGAGGGCAGGTCGTAAAGATCGACCGGAATGCCGGCAGCGGTCAGGTGGGCCGCGATTTGCGCGCCCATCACGCCAGAGCCCAGCACGGCGGCGCGGCGGACAAGAAGTTTGTGATCAGTCATCGGTATTTCCTTTTAGGAGATGTCTGCGTTAACGCAATGTCGGTTGTGAATCGGATTCCAAATCGGCCAGGTCAACCGGCCGCGGCCAGGCGCGGTCGGTCGGAGTGTCGGGTGCCCAGCTGTTCCGGAGTGAACTCGTCCACGGCAATGACGCGGGCGCTGAGTTCCTGAGCGCGGATCAGATCGGCCGCCTGTTCTTCGGTGATGATGCCGGCGTCCACCGCCCGTGCGCTCAGTGCGCGCACATTGTTCGGATTGGGCACGGCCTTGAGCGCGTTGCGAATCGCATGCTCGGCTGGCTCGGCCTTGAGCACGGCGTCAAAGGCCTTGAGCACGATGCCGACGCCGTCTTCCTGATCGGACATGAAGGCGCCCTTGATCAGGCGCTCGCGGGTTGCGCTCTTGCTCAGCAGTTGCCGGGCAATGGTCTGGCCCGTGCGGTCATCGGCCGGGTGGTTACGACGACCCAGCGGGAAACACAGGAACCGCACCAATGGACCCAGAAGCGGGACGGGGAAGTTGCGGTAAACCCCATGCAGGGCCCGTTCGACCTGATACAGGCTGTCCTGCACGGCGAAGCGCAAAACGGCCAGATCTTCTTCCGGGCGGCCGTCGTCTTCGAAACGGCGCAGCGCGGCCGAAGCCAGGTAAAGATGAGCCAGGGCATCGGCGAAGCGCCCGGACAGCTTTTCCTTGAACTTGAACTTGCCGCCAAGAATCAGCAGACACAAATCCGCGGTCAGGGTGAAGGCCGCGCTCAGCCGATCAATCTGGCGATAGTAGCCCGAGGTTGCGCCGCTGACCGGGCTGCGCGCGAGCAGCCGCCCGGCCAGGCCCAGTACCGGCGCGCGCACGGCATTGGAAATCAGGAAACCGACGTGCGCCCACAAGGCGCGATCGAATCCGGCCAGGTCATTATCCGTGGCTGCAAGCATTTCCTTGAGCAGGTAGGGGTGGCAGCGGATGGCACCCTGGCCGAACACGATCATGGAACGGGTCAGGATGTTGGCGCCCTCAACGGTAATGGCCACCGGTACGGCCTGGTAGGGCATGGACAGGTAGTTGCCGGGGCCTTCGACCACCGCCTTGCCGCCGTGCACGTCCATGGCGTCGTTGATGACCCGGCGGTTGGATTCGGTGTGGTAGGCCTTGAGGATGGCCGACAGAACCACCGGCTTGTCGCCGCGATCGAGCGCGCTCATGGTCAGCTTGTGCGCGGCTTCCATGCGGTAGGCCTCGGCGCCGATCCGGGCCAGCGGCTCCTCGATGCCTTCGAAATGGCCGATGGGCTGCTTGAACTGGTAGCGGATCCGCGCATAGGCACCGGTCAGCATGCTGGCCGCCTTGCCGCCGGCCACACCCTGCGAGGGCAGTGAAATGGCGCGTCCCGCGGCCAGGCAGTGCATCAACATGCTCCAGCCCTGGCCGATGCGTTCTCTACCGCCGATGATCCAGTCCATCGGGATGAACACGTCCTTGCCACGGGTGGGACCGTTCATGAACAGGCTGCCGCCGGGCAGGTGGCGATTGCCGATTTCCACGCCGGGAGTCGAGGTCGGGATCAGCGCACAGCTGATGCCCAGATGCTCCTTGCCCCCCAGCAGACCGTCGGGATCGCGGGTCTTGAAGGCCAGGCCCAGCACGGTGGCAACCGGCGCCAGGGTGATATAGCGCTTGTCCCAGGTCAGCGACAGGCCCAGCACTTCTTTGCCGTCGATGACTTTCTTGCACACCACGCCTTCATCGGGCATGGAGGCGGCGTCCGAGCCGGCCTGCGGCGAGGTCAGCGCGAAGCAGGGGATTTCCTCACCGCGCGCCAGGCGCGGCAGGTAGTGGTCTTTCTGTTCCTCGGTGCCGAAGTGCATCAGCAGTTCACCGGGTCCGAGCGAGTTGGGCACCATCACGCTGACGGCGGCGGTTAGGCTGCG
>SLJA01000187.1 GCA_007135355.1 Wenzhouxiangella sp. | reverse complement strand
TCGGCCTGCTTGTCGCCGTTGGCCGCGGCAATCTCGACACCGCTTTGCCAGGCGCTGCGTGCCGCCGCGATATCGCCCGCCTCCTGACAAGCGCGCCCCAGCTCTTGCCAGGCCATGGTCTGGCCCGGTTCCAAGTCGGTTGCGCGCTCCAGGTGCTCGCGCGCGCGGTCAAGCTCGCCCTGTTTCAGGCGTGCTTGTCCAGCCGCCAGCCGCGCCTCGTAGCTGTCGCGGCCGGCCTCGATCATGTTTTCAATCACTTCCGGGTTCATGGTCAAAAACCCTCAATGCTTCCAATAGCTCGGCGTCAACAATACCAGTACGGTGAAAATTTCCAGGCGCCCGAGCAACATGGCGAAACTCATCAGGAACTTGGTCGAGTCGTTCAACGGGCCCCAGTTGGCGCCCGCCTCGCCCAGTGCCGGGCCCAGGTTGTTCATGGCCGAAAAGACCACCGAGACCGCGGTGACCAGGTCTTGCTCGATGCCGGAGACGATGAGGGTCAGCACCACGATGCAGACAATGTAAAGCGAGACGAAGCCCCACACCGCGTTGGCCACCTCGTTGTCCAGGGTCCGGCCACCGAGCTTGAGCGGCACCACCGCGCGTGGGTGAACCAGGCGCTGCAGTTCACGCAGCCCCTGTTTGGTCAAAAGATAAACACGCACGATCTTGAAGCCGCCGGTGGTGGCCCCGGCACAGCCGCCCAGGGCACTGACCAGAATCAGCAACAACGGCAAAGTGCCCGGCCACAGATAGACCTCGGCGGTGGCGAACCCGGTTGTGGTGGTGAACGACACGGCCTGGAAGGTGGCGAAACGAATCGAATCCCAGACGTTGTCATAGACCTGCTGCCGCCACAGCAGCAATGCAACCAGCACGGAGACCACCAGCAGCAAAACGGCGAACAGCTTGAGCTCCGGATCTTTCAGGTAGATCTGGGCCGAGCCGCGCCGCAGGGCGAGAAAATGCAGGGCGAAGTTGATGCTGGAAACAAACAGAAAAAACACCACCAGCCAGTCGATCAGCGCGCTGTCGAAATGGCCGACCGAGGCGTCATGGGTGGAAAAACCGGCCGTGGCCACGGTAGAGAAGCTGTGGGTCATGGCATCGAACAGGCTCATGCCGGCGGCCCAGTAGGCGGCCGCGCAGACCAGGGTCAAACCGATGTAGACCGCCCACAATGCCTTTGCCGTCTCGGCGATGCGCGGGGTCAGGCGCGATTCCTTGACCGGGCCGGTGGCCTCGGCTTTGTAGACCTGCATGCCGCCAACCCGCAGCATGGGCAGGATGGCCACGGCCAGGATGATGATGCCCAGGCCGCCCATCCACTGCAGCTGCTGGCGATACCAGCGAATGGAGATCGGCATGTCGCCGATGCCGGAAAAGACGGTGGCGCCGGTGGTAGTGATGCCCGAGGTCGACTCGAACACGGCGTCAGCCAGGCTGGCGTTGAGCCCGATCATGAAAGGAATGGCGCCAGCCAGGCAAACCGCGGCCCAGCACGCAACCACCACCAGGAAGCCGTCGCTGATGCGCAGATCGCGGCGCGCGGTTCGGGTCGGCAGGAACAATGCCAGGCCGGTCACCGTAACCACCAGCAAACTGACGAGAAAAGCGCCCGCGGCACCATCCTGGTTGACCAGGGCGAAAATCAGCGGCGGCACAAATCCTAAGCTGATGAAGATCAGCAATACCCCGACGATACGCAGAACCGGGGCGTAGGCCGACAGGCGCATCAGACGAAGACTGCGTCAACCGAGAACAATTTTTCGACCCGGCTGACCTGCTTCTGGTCGGCCACGAACAGGATCACATGGTCATCGTTCTGAATCATTACATCGTGGTGGGCGATGATCACTTCCTCGCCGCGGATGATGCCGCCGATGCTGGTGCCGGGGGGTAAGTCGATTTCCTCGATGCGCTTGCCGACCACCCTGGAGCTGCCCGGCGAGCCATGGGCGACCGCCTCGATGGCCTCGGTGGCACCGCGCCGGAGCGAGTGCACGCGCACCATGTGGCCGCGCCGGATGTGAGTCAGCAGGGCGCCGATGGTGACCTGCTGCGGACTGACCGCCACGTCGATGCGATCGGACTCAACCAGATCGACATACGCCGGGCGATTGATCAGGGTAATGACCTTGTCGGCGCCCATGCGCTTAGCCAGCATGGACGACAGGATATTGGCCTCGTCGTCGTTGGTCAGGGCGCAGAACACATCGGTCTCGTTGATCCCCTCCTCGTGCAGCAGATCCTCGTCGGCACAATCGCCGACCAGCACGATGGTGGTGTCGAGGTCCTCGGCCACGCGCTCGGCCCGGACCGGGTCGGCCTCGATGATCTTGACGTGGTGATTGCGTTCCAGGCGCCGCGCCAGGGCTGAGCCGATATTGCCGCCGCCGGCCAGGATGATGCGGTTGGCCGGCCCGCTCATGCGCCGGAGTTCGCGCATCACCACTGGAATATCGCGGGTGGCGGCCAGAAAGAAGACGATATCGTCGACCTCGATGACGGTGTCGCCTTCCGGGATGATGGGCTCATCATTGCGGAAGATGGCGGCTACCCGGGCATCGACGCCTTCAGGCAGCTTGTCGCGCAGGGATTTCAGCTCGCGCCCGACCAGCGGCCCGTCATGAAAGGCGCGGGTCGCGACCAGCTGGGCGCGGCCGTCGGCGAAGTCCAGCACCTGCAGCGCGCCCGGGTATTCGATCAAGCGCTGGACGTGGTCGGTGACCAGTTTTTCCGGCCCGATCAGCACGTCAATGGGCGTATGTTCGCGATTGAACAGTTCGGGATGGGCCAGATAATCAGCCGCGCGCACCCGAGCCACTTTGGTCGGCGTGCTGAACAGCGAATAGGCCACCTGGCAGGCGACCATGTTGGTCTCATCCGAGTTGGTCAGGGCGATCAGCAACTCGGCATCTTCGATGCCGGCCCGAATCAGGGTCTGCGGATGGGCCGCATGCCCCAGCACGGTGCGAATGTCGAGCTTTTCCTGCAGTTCCCGCAGCTTCTCGGCATCGGTGTCCACCACCGTGATGTCATTTTCCTCGCGCGACAGGCTGCGCGCCATGCCGGATCCGACCTGCCCCGCCCCGAGAATGATGATCTGCATGACTGTCGGCTTCCCCTGGCCTCTAAGGCGCTCAGACCTGCTTGGGGTCGATGCCCAGCTGCCGAAGCTTGCGGTACAGGTGGGTCCGCTCCATTTCCACCGTTTCGGCCAGCTTGCCGACACTGCCTTCGGCAGCCTTGAGCTGATGGGTCAGATACTGGCGCTCGAACTCCTCGCGCGCCTCGCGCAAGGGCAAGCGAAACAGGGCCGGAAGCTGCTGTCCGGGACCCGGATTGGCGGGCTCCGACTGGTTCAGCGCCTCTTCGACCTCGGCCACGGACACCTCTTCTTCGCCGCCGAGGATCAGCAGACGCTGGACCAGGTTTTTCAGCTCGCGCAGATTCCCCGGCCAGCTGTGCTGTCGCAGTCGGTTCTGCGCCGCCACGGAAAAATGCCGATAGGGCAAGGCATCTCGCGAAGGAAAGTACTCGGCATAAAAACGCACCAGATCCGGCACATCTTCCTGGCGCTCGCGCAGCGGCGGTATGTCCAGCGGCAACACGTTCAAGCGGTAATACAGCGACTCGTCAAAACGTCCTGAGCGCACCAGTTCGGCCAGCCCCGCGCCGGCCCCGGTGATGATGCGAATATCCATTTCCTTGCTGGTGCTGGATTCGGGGTTCAGATGTCCGCTTTCCAGTATCCTGAGTAGGAGGCTTTGCGCGCCGGCATCAAGCAAGGTCACATCATTGATGAACAAGACCCCGTCCTGAGCCTGGGCCAGCAGACCGGTCTGGCCATCCTCTCCCAGCAGCAGGCGCTGCCAGCCCTGTACCTCGATGCGGGTCGGTGCGGCCACAAACGGCCCTTCGGCGCGACGCGAGTGGGCATGAATCCAGCGCGCCGCCTGCTCCTTGCCCACGCCGGCTTCGCCGATGATCAACACCGGCGCATCGTGAGCCGCAACCTTTTCCAGGCGCCGCCGCAGCGCCTGCACCGCCGGCGAGCGACCAATCGGCTCCATGGCCGCGGGCATCTGACGCTTGAGACCGGCATTCTCACGCTTGAGGCGACCGGCCTCCAGGGCATTGCTGACGGTGACCAGCAGCTTGGCCATCGACACCGGCTTTTCGATGAAATCGTAGGCGCCCAGGCGGGTCGCTTCAACCGCGGCTTCGACCGAGCCGTGGCCGGAAATCATGACGACGGGGCAATCCAGGGAACCGGCTTCACGCCACTCCCGCAGCAGCGAGATGCCGTCGGTATCCGGCATCCAGACATCGAGCAGAATCAGGTCGGGCGGCTCTACACGACGCTGCTCACGCGCCCCGGCGGCGTCGGCCGCCGACTGTACCTCGTGGCCTTCGTCCCCAAGAATATCGGCGATCAGCTCGCGAATATCCGGCTCATCATCAACAACAAGAATACGGGCGCTGGCCATGAAGCAGGTTCAGTCTGACGGCGTGGTTTGTTGCGGAAAGCCCACAGCATACCGCAGACCGTG
>SLJA01000218.1 GCA_007135355.1 Wenzhouxiangella sp. | reverse complement strand
CTTTAAACTTCATGCTTTGCCGACTTCAGGGCGGGACCGCCGCGGCTCTAGAGAGCCCACCGAATCATGTCGCAGACCGACGTTCCAACCACTGCAGCCGAAGACCGGAAACTGCTCAGAAGGCACTTGAGCTGGCGACGGCGCCTGCCGATGACAGAGCGTCTGGCGGTGGCGGCGCTGATGATGCTGTTCGGTCTTTCGGGCAACACGGGCCTGAATCAGCTCGAACAGATTCAGGCCCGTGGCGGCCTGATCATGCTCACTCTCAACGGCGCTACAACCTATTTCGTCGGGGCCGAGGGCGAAACCGGCTTCGAATACGATCTGGCGCGCTACTTCGCCGCCAGCATTGAAGTCCCGCTGGAGGTGATTCCAGTCGCCACGATTGCCGACCTCATCCCCTATCTGCAGGCTGGCCGCGGCGACTTCATCGCCGCCAACCTGTCGCGAACCATCGCGCGCATGGGCGATTTGCGCTTCGGGCCGGTTTACGAGACCGTCCAACCCGTTGTCGTTTACCGACGCGGTAGCCGACGTCCGCAGTCACTGGAAGATCTGCAGGGCGGAACGCTGGTTATTCCCGCAGGCACCACCTATGCCGCTATCCTGCACCAGTCGCAAGTGGAGCTGAACTGGACAGAGGATGGCGAGGCCAGCATCGAGGATCTGCTCGATGCCGTCAGCGCGGAAGTGATCGATTACACCATCCTCGATTCCAACGTTTTCCAACTCAATCGCCGCTTCTTTCCAGCCGTTCGATCGGCTTTCGAATTACCGGATCAACAGGATCTGGCCTGGGCCACGCGCCACGGAGATGATGATAGCCTGGTCCAGGTGATGCGCGAATTCTTCCACATGGCCGCCCAGACTGGAATCATCGAATCGGTCAGACAGCGTCATTTCGATCACGTTGAAACTTTTGAGCCGGTCGGTACCTTCACCTTTCGGCGCCGGGTTCGCGACCGTCTGCCGGAGCTGCGGCCGCTGTTTGAACAGGCTGGCGCGGAATATGACCTGGACTGGCGCCTGCTGGCGGCCGTGGGTTATCAGGAATCTCATTGGGACCCCGAGGCAGTGTCACGCACCGGCGTGCGCGGCATCATGATGTTGACCCAGCGCACCGCGCGCCAGGTCGGTATCGAAGATCGTCTGGATCCGGCCCAAAGCATCGAAGGCGGTGCCCGCTACCTGCGCTCGATTATCGATCGACTGCCGGAGCGGATAGAACACCCCGATCGTCTATGGTTGGCCCTGGCCGCTTACAACGTCGGCTTTGGCCATCTCGAGGATGCCCGAGTCCTGACCCAGCGCCGCGGGGGCGACCCCGATCGCTGGCTCGATGTTCGCGACAACCTGCCCCTGCTGACTCAGGAACGCTGGCACCGACAAACGCGATTCGGCTATGCACGCGGTTACGAGCCGGTCCACTTTGTCGAGAATATCCGCACTTTTTTCGAGATCCTGCTGTGGATGGAAGGGCGTGACCATCCCTTGCTGGCCGACAGCGCTGAGTCGCCGACAGAAACCTGAGGCCGCTCAGTTGACGGTTTCTCGCTCCAGCCACAGGCAGGCGCCGCTTGCCGCCTTGATCGCCTCGAGTCGCGCTCGATGCGCAGCCTGCTCGCTCGGCGATGCCCGCGCGACCACCAGGCCGGAATAGTCGATGTCTGCACTGGCGACCATAGCGCCGGCATCCGCGGCCGGCAGCTGCAACTCCAGTCCCAGTGCCACCTGGCCACCGGTCATGGCCAGGTAGACTCCGGCCAGCAGCTCCGCATCGAGCAAAGCGCCGTGCAAGTCGCGGCCGGAATTATCCACTTCGTAGCGTTTGCACAGGGCATCCAGGCTGACACGCTGGCCCGGATGCAGCTCACGCGCCAGCACGACGGTATCAAGCACGCTGGCCACGTCTTCGATGGCTACCGGCTCGGGCCGATCCAGTCGCGCCAGCTCCGCGTTGAGAAAACCGACATCGAAAGGCGCGTTGTGAATGATCAGCTCGGCACCGGCGATGAAGTCGAGAAACTCGTCGACGATATCGCCGAAGCGCGGTTTATCGGCCAGGAACTCGTTACTGATGCCATGCACCTGCAACGCACCGCTTTCGATCTCGCGATCCGGATTGAGAAAAACGTGGAAATGACGGTCGGTGACGCGGCGGTCGTAAATTTCCAGGCAACCGATCTCGATGATGCGGTGGCCGTCGGCATGCTCAAGCCCGGTGGTCTCGGTATCAAGAACGATCTGACGCAACATGTTCATGACTCCAGGCTGATCATGCAGCCACTGCCGCTCTGGCAGCAGCCGAAGCGAGCGCATCGGCGCGTTCGTTTTCCGGGTGCCCGCTGTGGCCCTTTACCCACTCCCAGCTGACCTGATGGTGGTGGACCGAGCGCTCCAGGCGTTGCCACAAATCGGCGTTCTTGACCGGCTTGCGCGCGGCGGTTTTCCAGCCGTTGCGCTTCCAGTTGTGCAACCAGCTGGTAATCCCCTGCCGCACGTACTGCGAGTCGGTCGTCAGAATCACCGCGCAAGGTCGTTTAAGCGTCTCCAGCGCTTGAATCGCCGCCATCAATTCCATGCGATTGTTGGTGGTCAAGGCTTCGCCGCCGGACAGCTCGCGCTCGTTGCCATTCCAGCGCAGCAGCGCGCCCCAACCACCGGGTCCGGGATTGCCCAGACAGGCGCCGTCTGTCCAGATGTGTACGACATCACTCATGCCGCGCGGCACTGCGACACCGCACCCACCGGCCCCGCCACCACCGGGCGGTTAAACTGCATGCGGCGGATGGTGGCCGGACGTTGCGGCTTACTTGCTGACAACACCAGAATTGGGCTCCAGCCTGGAATCAAACCTCGCCATAGCGCATGGACCGGCAGATTCAGCTGTAGCCGATAACGGCTGTGGAGGAGCTGAAAATGTGGCCAGCTTGGCAACCACATGGCCGAACGACCCAGTTCGGCCCAGGCCGAAGGATGCCAGGGGTTGGCGCTGACCGAGACCAGCAAGCCACCGGGTCTGAGCACGCGAAAGATCTCGCCCAGGGGATCGGCGGAAACGTCGGGTTGCCAGGCATGCCGCAACAGCACGGCTGGAACCGACTCACTGTCCAGCGGCAGTTCATCCGAGCGCGCGGTGAACGGCCAACAGCAGCCCGCCTCATTCAGCATAATCCGGGCCCGCGGCAGACCAAGCCGGGGCGAAGGACTGGTCGCGGGCGCCAGCTCCAGCACCCATTCCGGCCGCAGTTCGCCGAACGCGGCCGCGACCAACCGGTTTTCGGCCGCCTGCAGGGCCGCGAAAGAGCGAAGACTCACGGTCAGGCTAGAATGAAACTCATGATGACCAAAGGATACCAGAAGGCCCCGAATATGCCGTTACAAATCCAGCCTATCGCCGCATTTGATACCAACTATATCTGGGCCCTGCACGACGACCGTTTCTGCGCCATTGTCGATCCCGGTAGCGCCGCGGAAGTACTGGACTTTCTCAAGGCCAATGACCTCTCTCTTTGTGCGCTGTTGCTCACTCACCACCATCAAGACCATATCGGCGGCGTGGAGGCCCTGCTCGCGCGCGCATCCGTGCCGGTATGGGGCCCGCTGGACGATCGCATGCCGCAGGTCAACCGCGTGGTGGCCGAGGGCAACCGAGCCGAGGTTGCGGAACTCGGCCTGGATTTTCGAGTGATCGAAACGCCCGGCCACACCCGCAGCCACATCGTTTATCACGATACGGCGCGCCTGCTGGCCGGTGACACCTTGTTTTCGGCCGGCTGCGGCCGCTTGTTCGAGGGCAGCGCGGTCGAAATGCAGCAGTCACTGGACAAGCTGGCCGTTCTGGACCCGGAACTCCTGGTCTATTGCGCGCATGAATACACGGCAGCCAACTGCCGCTTCGCGCTCGCCGTCGAACCCGACAACGAGCCGCTGCGACGCTGGGCCCAAGAGGTCGAGCGGCGGCGCGCACAAGACACCATCACCCTGCCGACCCGGCTGGGCGACGAGTTGGCCTACAACCCTTTCCTGCGCACCCGCGAGCCCAGCGTGATCGCTGCCGCCCAGGCGCGCGAACCCGAATCCGGCACCGAACCCGCCGAAGTCTTCGGCGTCATCCGGCGGTGGAAAGATAACTTCTGAGATTCTTTACTGATTCGACAAATTTCAAAGAAGCATCACGCAGAGGCGCTGAGACGCGGAGGTCGCAGAGGAAAGGAAACTTGTTCGGAGTTTCCCCCGCTCTCGGCCTACCTCAAAAACCAACTTGACTCTTTTTTCTGCGTTCCCTGTGTCTCAGCGCCTCTGCGTGATGCCCTCAAGCCCGTGACAGCATTCCACGCGTCGCTGCCGTATACTCTATCGCTTGATCGCGATAGAAGGATAAGGTCATCGACCTCGACCTGATCAATCGGCACTGCACACTACTGGCCGACGCCACCCGGCTGCGCCTGCTGGCGTTGCTGGACCAGGAAGAATTGACCGTTGCCGAACTGGCGGAAGCGACTCGGCTGGCCCAGCCCCGCGTGTCCACTCACCTGGCGCGACTGCGAGAGGCCGGCTT
>SLJA01000145.1 GCA_007135355.1 Wenzhouxiangella sp. | reverse complement strand
CGAACTCCAGGACCAGGTCTGATTGCCGACCAAATTCTGGTCGCTCCAACTGTTGTCGAAGGGATCGGCGGCGAAATCTTCGGAGAAAATACTTTCTCGCGGATCGACCGGCTCGCCGTCAAGCGGAGTACCGGCAACAGTGATGTTGTCAAAACGGTTGTTGCCGTTCGGGTTAGTCGCACCATCCAGGGTGACCCTGAATACAACATCCGGATTGTCATTCAGCGCTTCGATGCTGGACAGATCGTAGTCCCGAACCTGCCAGCTGCTGCCCAGGGTACCGCTATCGCTGCCGAAGTCGGTAAAGCTGGTACCGCCATCGGCTGACCAGGCCAGCTGACGGGAATTGAAACCACTACTCGTGCCGCGCTGGGCCCAGCTCAATGCGATGCCTTCGAAGCCCGCAGTACTGACCGAAATTAGAATGTGCATGCCGTTGTTGGAAGTATCGGTACAGCCCTGCGGAGCCAGCGAACCACCCGCAGTAATCCCGGATTGAGCATTGAGCGTAGTTCCTCCGAAACTCTGGATGCAATCGTAAGCGTCATCATCGCCACCGGTAGCCTGATCAAAGTTCGCCAGACTGATGAAAGCCTCGCTGGCCAGAACTCCAGAATCGGCGACCTGCGGAAAACTGTCTGCTGTGAATCCAAAGCCGCCGCCCGGCAGGTCGTTGTCGTTCTGAGCCCAGTAGGCGATGAGCTGCGGTTGCGCCCAAGCGAAGCTGGACAAGGCGAACAGTAGGACAATCAGGCTGGCTTTCATGGACTTTTCTCTGCGGAACACATTGGCTGCCGTCAATCGACGACTGAGGGGGGCAGCCTAGGTCGGCCGTTCTGCAAAAAGATTAAGCCGCTATGACGATTGGATGAATCGACAACCCGCCGGCGGCCCATCGTCGCTGATACGCCCTACCCAGACTGCCGCTCCAGCCAGTCATCATCCGAGCCTTCGGCGATGTTCTCGAACAGGAAGGTGGAAATGTAGCGCTCGCCGGTATCGGCCAGCAGGGTCAGGATCGAGGCACCTTCGGGCGCAGCGTGGGCCACCTTGAGCGCGGCTGCCATGCTGCCGCCACCGGAAATGCCGGTGAAGATACCTTCCTGCGCGGCCAGCGCCAGTGCCGTGTCGCGCGCTTCTTCGTCGGTGACCGGAACGATGTCGTCGGCCACTTCGCGATCAAGCACCTCGGGGATGAAGTCCGGCGTCCAGCCCTGGATCTTGTGCGGGCTCCATTCCTTGCCAGCCAGTAAAGACGCTCCGGCCGGCTCGGTCGCGACGACTTTCATGTCAGGCCGCGCCAGTTTAAGCATCTGCCCGGCGCCGGTCAGCGTGCCGCCGGTGCCCCAGGCGGTGACGAAGTAATCCAGGCGGCGGTTGGCGAAAGCACGCAGGATTTCCGGACCGGTGGTGTTGCGGTGGTAAGCGGGATTGGCCGGATTCTCGAACTGGCGGGCGAGAAACCAGCCGTGATGCTCGGCCAGTTCTTTCGCTTTGCGGACCATGCCCGAGCCGCGTTCGGCGGCGGGGGTGAGAATCACCTTTGCCCCCAACGCCCGCATCAGCTTGCGCCGCTCGATCGAGAAGGTCTCGACCATGCAGGCCACGAAGGGATGCCCGCGCGCCGCGCACACCATGGCCAGGGCAATGCCGGTGTTGCCCGAGGTGGCCTCGATGACGGTCTGGCCGGGTTTGAGCTCGCCGCGCCGCTCGGCGTCGTCGATGATGGCGATGGCCAGGCGGTCCTTGACCGAGGCCATGGGGTTGAAAAATTCCAACTTGGCGTAAAGGTCGACGTGCGCGGGCGCCAGGCGATTGATGCGAACCACCGGCGTATTGCCGATGGTCTGGAGGATGTTTTCGTAAATCATGATTCGGTCGTTTCAGCAGTGTGACTGTCGGACTGGCTGAGTCCGACCAAATTGAACGCCGGAAATGGACTGAGAGATTGCACGATGCTGCACAAGTCCTATAATCGGCGCCGGAGTCATTTGGCGGAAAGTCTAGGCAACCGCCCGGGAAATGATCATCGATGAAGCGCGAAGAATTGGTAGAAGTATTGATCCAGGAATTCGATCGCAACGGCGACGGTGTTTTGTCACGCGGCGAATTCCAGGAATTGGTCAAGTACCTGATCGGCGAGCACGGTATTCGAATCAGCTCGCGCATTTTCGATCAGTTCGACCACAATCATGACAACGCCATGTCCCGCGAAGAGCTCATGGAGCTGATAGACGAGTACTGGCTGTAGTTCGCTCAAGCGATTATTGCGCCGGATTCAACGGATCGGACCGAGCAGCTGTTCGAGCAAGCGCCAGGCGGCACCATAGGTCAGCAGGACGTCGAAATGCCCGGCCGGCTCGTCCAGGTCATGCAGTTCAACCTCCCCGCCGGCGGCGCCAAATGTCTCGGCAAAGGTCGCGCTCTGGGTCCACGGCACAATCGGGTCGGCAGTGGCGTGAATCAGTTCGACGCGCACCCCCAGCGGCAGGTTATCGATCGGGCTGATGGCCTGAAACCGCTCAGGCCACTCTTCAGGCGCACCGCCAACCACCCGGCGGGCACCAGCGTTACAACCCTGATCCAATGCAGCAAATTCGGCCATATCGGCAATCGGCGCCAAGGCCAGGACACGAGCAACCTCCAGCGGAGCAGGCATGTACAACGGGTGGGTTTCGGCAAATCCCGGTCGTGCGGCGAGCCACAAGGCCAGCTGACCACCCGCCGAATGGCCAAGCACTGTCAAACCCTCGAGATCAAGTGCATGCTCTTGGGCCAGCTCACGCAACTCGTCCAGGCCCCTCGCTACGTCGACAAAGGTGCCCGGCCAGGGATCGGCTCGACCGTCGGGACGCCGGTATTCCAGCGTCCAGGTCGCATACCCTAGCCCTGTTATGGCATCGGCCAGGGGTCGGATGTGAGCCACGTCGAAAGCCTCCATCCAGCAACCGCCGTGCACCAGCACGACGACCGGATGCGGACCGGCACCATGCGGCAAACGCAGCTCACCGAACTGGTCCGGATACTGCCCATAGGCCAGCGCCATATCTGCCGGGGTTGAGGGCTGAATCATCACGTCTTCAAACGTAGCCGGCGCGGCCCAGCCCGAAAGGCTGGGGACCGCTGCCAGCCACAGGATCAGCGCAGTCCGCCATGCCTTGGTCATGCTCGATCTCTGGTGCGAGTTGAACACTTTTATACTCGCATGGGTTCAGCCAGACAAGTTGAACCCGACTTTTTCACGGCCGTGAACGCAATCTTGTTTCGGCTTGGGGCAAGCTGCGGGCGTGAACGTTCCTGCTGAACTCCTGCCCTTGTGGCTCATGCTGCCGGCCTGGCCGATATTTTTGTTGTTCGTTGGCTGGAACCTGATTGGAGCGCCCTGGCGCCTTCTGACCATTAATGGCCTGTGGCCTTTGTTCTGCGGCGCCTGTCTATTGCTGGTAGCGCTGTGGTGGATGCGGATCGACGTCCATGCCGGGCTGGAGTTGCATCTGTTGGGGCTGACCAGCATGGTGTTGCTGTTCGGCTGGCGGCTGGCACTCGTCGGCGGGGGCCTTGCTCTGGTGGTCCTGGCAGCGGGTGATGTGTACGATTGGCCCGCTTTGGGCGTCAATGGGCTGCTGGGCGTGGCGCTTCCCGTGCTGCTGGCCAACCGCCTGCATGCACTGATTCAGCGCTGGCTGCCGAAGCATTACTTCGTCTATCTGATGGTCGCGGCGCACTTTTCATCCATGTTGGTGATCGCTGCGGTGATCGTCAGCGGCGGGCTACTGATGTTGTTGCTGGGCGCTCAGCCATGGGCCAGGGTGGGCGGTGAATACTTCCTGTTCATGCCCCTGGTCATGCTACCCGAGGGTTTTCTGAACGGCGCCTTGCTGACCATGCTGACCCTTCTAAAGCCCGAATGGGTGCGAAGCTTCGACGATCGTGACTACATTGACGGCAAATAAGGCCATGCCAGGCTCCGGCGGCCGGCCGGCATTCCTGCGTGCGTCGTCTGACTCATCACGAGGGTAGACTAGCGCTTGAACCGAGCCACGCATGCAACCCTCAAGAATGTATCGTCTGCTACTGATCATCGCACTGTGCCTGCACGGTGCCCAGCCGTCTTCTGCCGCCGCATGGATGCAGGGCGCGGAGAGTGCCTGGCCGACCAGTGGTGGCGAGGGCCTGCTGCAGCTGCGCGCCGACTATCTGCCGGCCTTCGGAATTACCGTTCTGGATAATGGGGTGCCGGTGCTCGGGCGTCACAACGCGCCGCTATCCATCGTCGATGGGCGGCTGTGGCTATACGCACCCGTCGGCAATTTTGAAGCCTTTAGCGGCGGTCAGCTGGCGGCTGTCAGTCGCATCGAACTGAAGCATGGCGATCGAGTCGTGGCTCTCGATCACTGGTCGCTACTGCCCGCCGAGCAGGGCAACCAGATCATCCTGCAGCTGCATGACCAGGTCGGCAATCACTTGGCCAATATTAGCCACCTGCACGTGGTCCTGGACCGTCAGGCAGAGCGCATGCACGTGCGCCACGCCGGGATTACGGCCACCGCGCGGCTGGCCGAGCTGCT
>SLJA01000339.1 GCA_007135355.1 Wenzhouxiangella sp. | reverse complement strand
TGGGACGCCGCCGCTCGGTCTCGACTTCCAGCCTGCGCCACTCGTCATCATGTTTCAGAAACAGGTTGAATTCGATGTCTTCGAAATTCTCCGCATCGATGAACTCGATGCCGACTCGCAGATTGCCGGCGTTGTCGGCGCCCAGCCCGGCCAGGTTGCGCGTCGGTGGCCGGTCGCCCAGGTAGCTGGATCCGCCGCGGTTGATATTGACCCGATGGGCCCGCGGTTCCCCGTCGTCGCCTATATGGAATCGGGCGATAAGAATGTGGTCCGGATCGTCGGGCAGGGGGTGCAGGATCTGCCAGCCGAAAAGATTCTGATCATCGAAAATCTGGCGACGGTTGCTGCCGTCGGCATTGGCGGCATACAGGCGCGAGGGCGTCAGCCGCAGGGTGTCAAGAAAGCCGGTTACCTCATTGACCGTCATCAACACGCGCTCATCGCTACCCCAGACGAAACTCAGCACGTGCTGACGATCGCCGAAGCCGAAGGTCGCTGTGATATTGCTGGTGGCCAGTTCCATGACCGCCAGGCGTACCTCGGTGCCGGTTTCGAAGGTGAACGCCACATGCCGCCCGTCCGGGGAGATCTGCATGTTGCGGACCTGGGCGTTGTCGAAGAAATGGCGAGTTGTGACGGTTTCAGCTGCGCTCATGCTGACCATCAGCAGACCGACCAAAACCCCCAGAGCAAGATTGAAACGATTCATCATGGGTAAAAAGTGGTGTCAAGCCCGGTGCGCATTATGGCATTCAGGTGGCGCGGATGGAACGGGTCAAAAGTCATGCTGCGGCTGACGAGGGATGGATTGCAGTGGTAATCTGAGCCGGTACGCCCCGCGACACTCGCTTCGCGGCTGGCCCCATAGACTGGCGATTTCCAAGGAGAGCGAATCATGCAACAGGCCGATATCAAGCAGTTATTGACGGACAAGGGTGTTTTCGCCGGTTTGCCAGAAGGGCAGCTGGGTATCCTGGCCGAGCATGCCCGGGAACGTGAGTTGGCCGCCGACGAAGTACTGGCGCGCCAGGGGGATTCAGCCGAGACCTTTTATCTGGTGCTGGACGGGGCGCTGGTGATCGAAGTGCCGGCAATCGCCGGTCCGCGCCTGGAAATTACCCGGCTGGCCAAGGGCGAAGTCTTCGGCTGGTCCTGGCTGATCGCGCCTTATGAATGGCATTTCAATGCTCGTGCCTCGGGAGCGACCCGGGTGCTTGAGTTTGATGGCAAGGCTCTGCTCGAGCGGTGCGAGGCCGACCCCGAATTCGGTTACCCGTTGCTGCGCCGGTTTTCCGAACTGATGGCCCGCCGGCTGGACGCGGCTCAACGCAAGATGATGGATCAGTGGAGCCCACCGGGCTTTGCCTGATCGCCCGGCGCTTCAGTCAAGTCGGGTGACCGCGCTTCTTCCCGGCCCACGTTCGTGTTGGCCGGGTTGAAGACGATTTCGGAATCTATTGAGTTTCCCCGGCCTTGATCAGTTGACAATCGTGACCGGTCGCTTGGAAGCGTGGACTACACCGGCCGATACACTGCCGACCATCAACTCCTTCATCTGGCCCAAACCGCGTCGACCCATGACGATCATCGCTTCGATTTGATCCGCCAGGGCCAGGATTTCCTCGCGCGGCTCACCCCAGATCACCTTTTCTTCGATCTCCATCGGTGAGCTGCCCATGCTTTCGCGGGCGCTGGCGAAGGCCTTGGAGCCGGCACCCTTGCTGATTTCATCGATACGCTCGCGCGACAGCCCTACCATTCCCATCACCCGGTTGGGGTCGGGATGGTAGACATACAGCAGCGTGATGGGGCAATGAAAGGCCTCTGCCAACTCGGCAGCATAGGCGGCGGCCCGTCCGGCGCCGGTCGAGCCGTCCACCGGAACCAGAATGCGCTTGAAATGCTCATTCATCTTGAGTGTCTCCTGTATCGATGACGGGTCAGTTGATTAAGCGGGTCAGTACACCGCCATGTTCTACGAAAAACGGCACGAATACCAGACTCAGAATCGCCATCAGCTTGATCAGGATGTTCAATGATGGCCCTGAAGTGTCCTTGAGCGGATCACCGACCGTGTCACCAACAACGGCGGCTTTATGCGCTTCGGTACCCTTGCCGCCCAGATGGCCTTTTTCGATGTACTTCTTGGCGTTGTCCCAGGCTCCACCCGAATTGGATGAGGAAATGGCCAAACCACCCCCGACCAGCAGCGAGCCGATCAGCAGGCCGGCCAGCGCTTCGATGCCGAACAGATAGCCTACGACCAGCGGTGAACCGATGATCAGCACCGACGGTGCAATCATTTCGCGCAGCGCGGCGCGGGTGGAAATGGCCACGCAGCGCTTGTAGTCCGGCTGACCCGTACCTTCCATGATCCCCGGAATGTTGCGGAACTGCCGGCGCACTTCCTCGATCATCTCGAAGGCCGCCGCACCCACCGAGCGCATGGTTTGGGCCGAGAAGATGAACGGCAGAATGGTGCCGACAAACAAACCGGTCAGCACCATCGGATCGAGCAAGTTCAGGCTGGTGAAGTTGTCGTCCAGATGCATGGCGTGGGTGACGAAGGCGGCGAACAAAGCCAGTGAGGTGAGAATGGCCGAACCGATGGCAAATCCCTTGCCGATGGCCGCCGTGGTGTTACCGGCGGCATCGAGTACGTCGGTGCGATCGCGGATGGTCTCGCCCATTTCAGCCATTTCGGCAATGCCGCCGGCATTGTCGGACACCGGGCCGTAGGCATCAATGGCCAGTCCGACCACCAGAGTACCCAGCATGCCAAGGGCGGCGATTGCCACGCCGTACATGCCGGCCAGGGTGAAGGGCACATAAATCGCAAAGGCTATCGAGGCGATGGACCAGCCGACGCTCTTGTAGCCCAAGGCCAGACCGAAGATGATATTGGTCGCCGAGCCGGTGGCACAGGAGTCCGCCAGTTCGCGTACCGGCTTGAAATCATGCGAAGTGTAGTACTCAGTGAACAACCCAATCGCCAGTCCCGAGGCCAGGCCGGCCACAAAGCACAGATAGACCTGCAGCGCTGTGACTGTCTGGCCCTCGAGCACGAAGGATTCAGGAAGCGCCCACACGGTCAGCGGATAAACCGCGATGGCCATAAGCACTGAGGAAATGATCAGCATTTTCTTCAGCGCCGGAGCGACCTGCTGTTCGTTACGTACGCGCACCATGAGAATGGTGAGCAGGCTGATCGGAATGCCGACCGCCGAAATCAGGATCGGATACATGTTGGCCGTGAGCGAGTCGGTTTCGGCAAGAACCGCGCTGACGGCAAATGCAGTGGCGCCAATGACCATGGCTGCCGCAGTGCTCTCGGCCACCGACCCGAACAGGTCCGAGCCCATGCCGGCGACATCGCCGACGTTATCACCCACGTTGTCGGCAATCACGGCCGGGTTGCGCGGGTCATCCTCCGGAATGCCGGCTTCGACCTTGCCGACCAGGTCGGCGCCGACGTCGGCAGCCTTGGTGTAGATGCCGCCGCCGACACGGCCGAACAGCGCGATCATTGAGCCACCCAAGGCAAAACCGGCCACCACTTTCATCAAGATATTAGGCGGTACATCCAGCATGGCCGCCATGACCAGATAGGTGATCAACAGGCCGATCACCGTCAGGGAAACCAACCCGAAACCCATCACGGCGCCGGAGTTCAGCGCCACCTTGAACGCATCGGCGATGGAATTGCGGGCCGAAGTGGCGGTACGCACATTGCCCTCCGTGGCGATGCGCATGCCGATAAAGCCGGCCAGCAGGGAAATGACGCCGCCGAAGATGAAGGCTGCCGCGGTGAAGATGCCTTCGTTGGCATCGGTCGAAGGGTCATTGATGGCGAAGGCGATAAAGATCGCAAAGCCCAGCATGAACCAGGTGATGTAGCGATATTCCTGGGTCAGGAAGGCCATGGCGCCGTCGGCTATGGCCTTGTGCATTTGCTTCAGTCGCGAGGCTTCTTCCGGCGACTCGGCTCCGAAGTCGACCGGAATGCTGACGATTTTGCGAGTGAGGACGAAGGCGACGGCCAGTCCCATCAGGCCGAGACCGAAAATCAGGATGTAGCTGAGCATGGTGGCCCTTTCCCTGTTGTGGTTTTTTGCTGATTCAGTTTTCTGAAGCCGCCGTGGCCTAGGGCGCTCGGAAGCGTCAGGCGAATTGGGATCATGAGCTTGCGCACTCGACCGCAGCAGTTCGTGCTGGACTCGGGTATACGCATGATCCGGCCCCGTTCTGGATGGATGGCGATGGAGGTCACCACCAATGCCCTATGCCCGCGAGGCCGTCGAGCGCCAAGATTATAAACCTTCCAGGCCCTCGGCTGGCACAAAATCGCCCGCCTGTTGACGCCCGAAGCGCAATTCCAGCTCGGGGGGCAGTGGTCCGCCGAGAGTCAGACTCGGTTTGTCTGCCGGCCTCCCGACCGCTGCGACCCTCACCGGCCTGGATTTGAGCCGATTTTGCCGATCTGCCTGCATGGCTGGCTCATGGTTTTTAGACTGCACCGACACTCACCAATGTATCGCTTGTGATGATGAAAAGTTGGTTAAGACAATGCATTTAC
>SLJA01000168.1 GCA_007135355.1 Wenzhouxiangella sp. | reverse complement strand
CGTCGACCGGCAGCAGACCCTCGATGGCGCGCAGCATCTGGGCGTCGCGCACGGTGCGCTGGTCGATGCGCAGGATCACGTCGCCGGGCTGCAGCCCGGCCTGCTGCGCGGGTCCGTTTTCAGCCAGGCGGGTCACCACCGCACCGGAACGGTCTGGAATCTCCAGCGCCTCGCGCAAGGGCCGGTCGAGGTCCTGAACAGCCAGTCCGAACGAGCCGCGCCGCACCTCACCGTGGCGCAGCAGTTGATCTTTGACATACAGCGCCGTGCTGGCCGGGATGGCAAAGCCGATGCCCACATTGCCTCCGGAGGGGGTGAAAATGGCCGTATTAATACCGATCAGGCGGCCGCGCAGATCAATCAGCGCACCACCCGAATTGCCCGGGTTGATCGAAGCATCGGTCTGGATGAAGTTCTGGTACTCCAGCCCGCGCAGGCCCGAACGACCCAGCGCGGACACAATCCCTGAGGTCACGGTCTGGCCCAGTCCGAACGGATTGCCGACTGCCACCACGAAATCGCCCACGCGCAGCGGCGTGGCATCATGCAACGGCAACTCCGCCAGATCGTCGGCATCGATCCGAATCAGGGCCAGGTCAGTCTCGCGGTCAGCGCCAACGAACTCCGCACTGAATTCGCGGCCATCCTCCAGCGTGACGGCAATATCGTCGGCGCCGTCGATCACGTGATTGTTGGTCAGAATGAGTCCATTGCCAGCATCCACCACCACGCCCGAGCCCAGCGACTGCTGCACGCGCTCCCGCGGCACGCTGGGCAGATCGAAAAACTGGCGAAAGAACGGATCATCGAAAAACGGGCTGGATCGCACCTGCACGCGCGTGCGCGTATGGATGTTGATGACCGCCGGCGTGACCTGCTCAAGCACTGGCGCCAGCGACGGCAGCGGCTGCCCATCGACCTCGGCCGGCAGTGCGGCCCGGGACCCGGCCATCGGCAACAACAGCAGGATTATCAGCACGAACCGTTGAACCATCGCTTCATCTCCCATCAGTCAGGTTTCAAGGCCCGTTCGACCGTTCACGTGCCGCATGGTTTCCCCCGCGACCGGTTCGGCCATGACCCAGCATCGGAGACTGGTTCCTGCCGAAGAATCCGGGTAGAATCACGCTATCTTGGGCCTGAGCCAAGACTTGAACACAAGATGTGGCAGCTTGACCAACAGGTTTTACGGACCGACGTCACCGGCATGCCGCTGGAGTGGATCGGCTATCAGGACGCGGTACGCATGATCGTCCTGGGTCAGGTCCAGTATGCCCTCGGGCGCGTGCTGTACGAACTGCGTGGCGGGATCAACTCCTGCAGCGGCCGGCGCACCGTGATTCCGGTCAACGCCATCATCGCCACTCAGGGTACTCATCCCGACGCGCACCGCTTCTACAACCACTACACCCCACCGCTGTCCAATCGCGCCCTGTTCCGGCGCGACGAAAACATCTGCTTGTACTGCGGCAACCCCTTTCACGTTCGTGATCTATCGCGCGATCATGTCAAGCCGCTTTCGCAGGGTGGAGAGGATAGTTGGATCAACGTGGTCACGGCCTGCAAGCGCTGCAACAATCACAAGGGCTCGCGCACGCCGGAACAGGCCGGCATGCAGTTGCTGGCCATTCCCTTCGCTCCCACGCATGCCGAATACGTCTACCTGCAGGGTCGTCGCATCCTGGCCGACCAGATGGAATTCCTGATGGCCCATTTCCCGCGCCACAGCGTTTTAAGACAGCGCCTGGCCAAATCCCTGGCCGAGCATTGAGCCCCGGGCGCCCGGACCGGCATTCATGAGCCAGCCTTCGCAACCGGTCTACCTAGTCGATGCCAGCGTGTATGTGTTCCGGGCCTGGTTTTCCATGCCGGATCAATTCAGCGATGCGGCCGGGCGACCAACCAACGCGGTCTATGGGTTTGCGCGCTTCTTGTGTGAACTGCTGGAAGAGACCTCGGCCCGACAGGCGGCAGTGGCCTTTGATGAGTCTCTCACCACGTCATTTCGCAACGCGATCTACCCCGCCTACAAGGCCAATCGCGAACCGGCGCCTGACGACCTGCAGCGCCAGTTCGCTTGGTGCAAGGATCTGGCGCGCCACCTCGGACTGCCGGTGTACGCCGATGACTTGTATGAGGCCGATGATTTGATCGCCACTCTGGCGCGGCACTGCCGTGAAGCGACAACCAGCGTGTGCGTGGTCAGCGGTGACAAGGACCTGGCCCAGCTGGTCGGGCCGGGCGACTGGTGGTGGGATTTCGCCCGGCGCCGACGCCTGGATCCCGAAGGCGTGCGCGCCCATTTCGGCGTAAGGCCCGAACAGATCGCAGACTTTCTAGCACTAACCGGGGATGCCGTCGATAACATTCCAGGCATTCCCGGAGTCGGCCCCAAGACGGCCGCCGCCCTACTCGCTCACTTCGGCGACCTCGACAGTATCTTTGAGCGTCTGGAAGAAATACCTTTTCTGAGCCTACGCGGCGCGCGAACGCTGCCGGGGAAACTCAAGGCCGGCGAAGACGCGGCGCGCCTCGCGCGCCGCCTGACCGGCTTGCATACTGACGTCGAGCGAGTGCTTGCAGCTCCCGACACGGCCCGCACCGCCGGCGACGGCGACGCGCTGGACGCGCTGCTCGACGCGCTGGGATTCGGGCTGCCGCTGCGAAAAAGGCTACATCAACAGCGCGAATCCGCCGACTGGGGCTAGCAGCCCCGGACGGCTTCTGCCGCGCAGGGTCCTAGCGGCTTCCCCGCATCTGGCGCAGGGCCTCTTCACCCACGGTCATGATCTCGGTTGCGTCAACATCGGTTTTGAGCACGTTGATTGTCGGCAGCGACCCTTCCAATGGGCGCCCACGCTGGTCTACATGCTGCCAGTGACTGCCGGAGAACAACATCAACCGACTGCCGTCCATGGCCCCGAAAGTGGGCGTGTCAAAGACCTCGAGAGCCGCCAGCACCGGCGCAATCGCCGTGACCCCCAGACCATCGGCACCCAGCTGCAGTCGCAGCACACGCTGCGGGCTGATGCCATTTTGAATAACGACAAGATGCTGATTCCACCAATACACCCCGTCGATCCCGCCCACATTCAAGGTTTCCGGGACGGCTAGCTGCCAGGCGCGCTGTGAATCGTCCGTGGCAACGATAAAAATTCCTTGTTCATAGTCAGATACATACAGCAGACTGTCATCACCTGACAGCGCCAGGCCACGAAAGCTGGACAAATTCGGGCTGCCGAACAGCAGCTCCAGTTCCTCCGCGCCGGGACGCAGTCTGAACAGGAGCGGGTTGCGCGTATCAGCCGCGAAAACGGTGCCGTCGGCAGCAATGATCACTGAACCCAGCACAGGGGAAAAAGCGCCCTCGGCGACAACATGCTTGGCCAGTCGCTCGCCGCTTTCAAGGTCCAGCTTGAGCAGCGCTGTCGGGACTGCGGCATCCGGGTCAAAGGCGACGAACTGCGGGACCTGGCCGGTCGCCACCCACAGGTGCCCACGCTCTGAGTCCAGGGCCAGACCAAACACACCCGACAGACCCTCGATCTTGCTCGGACTGGCAAATTCACTCCAGTCGCCCTCGCTGTCCCGAACCTGAATACGACCGTCGCGCAGACTGCCGACAAACAAGCGATCGTTGGCCGGGTCAAAAGCCATTGCCTCCGGCATCGCCAGGTCTTCGGGCAACCGGGCCAGGGTTTCAAAGCGGCCAAAGGGCTGGCCGGCCTGACGCATCAGATCCGCCAGGTGGGTATAGAGCCGATGCTGACGCAGCGGCTCCAGCTCTTCATAAGCGCTCCAGTCCTCCGCCAGACCCTGTTGCTGCATCATCAGCATAGTGTTGAAAGCATGGCTTAGCCGATTCTGGCGCACATAGCCAAGCACCAGATGGCGCATAAAGTCCTGATTGTGCGGCCGCAGCTGACGCAACTGTTCAGTGGCAGTGACCCAGTCATCCAGGCGGTCTTCATTGAAAGCCCGCGCCGCGCGATCGAACCAGTAGGACAGCTGGACGGCTGGCGGCGCGTCCGCGCTGACGGACTGCGCGCGGACCAGAGCGGGTCCGGCACTCAGTACGCTTACCGCAAGCACCAGCATCAGCGCCATCGACAGTGTGGACACTGCTGCCCATTTCACGCGCAGGTTCGAGAATCGGTTCATCATGTAAAAAAGTCCTGTTATCTTGGCTACGGGCAATGGACGCTCATTCCGCATATGGGACTGGCGCTTACCCGGTTTGTTCCACTTCGCATTCGGGCAGAGTCACATGAGCAAAAACGACCGCACAATTTTCGAAGGCCGCTACCTGTCTCTCGTAGAGCGTGACGGATGGGAGTTTGTCGAGCGGCGTCATGGCGTGGCCGTCGTGATCGCCTGGACTCCGGAGCACGAGCTGTTATTAGTCGAACAGTATCGCATACCTGTTGCCCGTCGGACCATTGAGCTGCCGGCGGGCCTGGTCGGCGATGACCCCAAGCGGGGTAACGAAGCGCTGCTGGACGCTGCCGCTCGTGAATTGATCGAAGAAACCGGTTGGCGCGCCGGGCGCTTGACCGAGCTGATGACCTGCCCCAGTTCAGCCGGCCTGACCAGCGAAATGGTGACCTTTGTGTTGGCCGAGGAGCTGGACTGGCTGGAGCCGGGCGGCGGCGACGACAGCGAAGAAATCATGGTTCACCGAGTGCCCGCGGCTGCATTGCCTCAATGGCTCAACGATCGGCATCGGGCCGGTCTCGGGATTGATCCGAAAATTTACACGGCGCTGTACTGGTCAGCGGCCAAAGCCCGCCAAGATTCCGCCCACGGCGACCCCGACCGCCAGTAAGGCGGCAACCGCCAACATCAGCCAGGTCAGCAAGGTGCCGATAAAGCGGCCCTTCGAAGTACCAGCACTGCGGCTCAGGCCCCGCGCGTGCAGCAGGCGGCCGATGATCAGCGCCGCCCCGAGCAAGTGCAGCAAAAGATCCGAAACTACCGTACTGAGCTCCAGCACCAACAACAACAGCAGGGCGATAGGCACATACTCGCAGAAATTGGCATGGACTCGAACGGCACGTTCCAGTGCGGGCTGATCACCCGTGCCCAGCCCGACGCGGTGCTTGCGACGCAGGCCCACGACCTGGAACGACAGCGCCAGTAACAGCAGCCCGGCGAGACCGGCGTAGAGCAAGGTAATCGAATACGGCATGGTGGATCGCTCCTTCTTGAGGCTTGGGCAGGTTGGTCGCTGCGAGTATAGGGCAAGTGATAGACTGGGCCGGATTGGTCCATCGCTTATCCATAGCCCATGATTCGTCTTTTCTTGTGCCTGAGCCTGATCTGGATGACCCTGCCCGCCTATGCCGATCCGCCTGTTGCCATTGCCATCCACGGCGGCGCCGGAACCATCGATCGCGGTCGTCTGAGTGATGAACAGGAAGCCAATATACGGGCCGCCCTGACCGCCGCGGCCCAAGCCGGTCACCAGGTTCTGGCCGAAGGCGGCAGCAGTTTGGACGCGGTGACGGTCGCAGTCCGACTGCTGGAAGACGCCCCGGAGTTCAACGCCGGCCGCGGCGCGGTGCTGACTTTCGACGGCACGGTCGAGCTGGATGCCTCCATCATGGAAGGCGCCACGCTGGCGGCCGGCGCTGTCGCCGGCATGACCGGCGTTCGGCATCCGATCGAGGCCGCGCGGCGGGTCATGACCGAATCGCCCCATGTCATGCTGGTCGGTTCCGGAGCGGAGGCTTTTGCCCGGTCTCAGGAGCTGGAATTCAAGGATCCGGACTGGTTCATCACCGAATTCCGACTGCAGCAGCTACGCGCCATTCAGGCCCAGCCGCAAACCGCGACGCAATTATCCGAGGACTGGTTTTCAACCGTGGGCGCCGTTGCGCTCGACGCCGAAGGCAACGTGGCGGCGGCCACCTCGACCGGCGGCATGAGCAACAAGCGCTGGGGAAGGGTCGGCGATTCTCCCATCATTGGCGCCGGCACCTACGCCGACAACCGCGCCTGCGCGGTCAGCGCCACCGGCCATGGCGAGTATTTCATTCGCCATGCCGTTGCCCATGAAATCTGTGCCCGCGTGCGCCTGACCGGTGTGACTTTGGCCGAGGCGGCCGAGGCGGTGATCAATCAGGTACTGGTCGAAGCCGGCGGCGACGGCGGGGTAATCGCGGTTGACCCGGACGGCAATATCAGCATGCCGTTCAATACTCCGGGCATGTACCGCGCTTCCATCGACAGCGAGGGTCAGCTGCAGGTCGCCATTTTCGGTGATGAATAGCGCATGTTGACGGAGTCACAGCGCTTCGCCTGCCCGCACTGCGGCGAGGCCAACTGGGTCGAGATGGAGCCCGGCGATTTTGGCCAGCGCGTGATCCAGGACTGTGCTGTGTGCTGTCGGGCGATCGAAATCCTGCTGCCCGACCACGCCGACGGCTTTATTCAGGTATTTGCCGCCGACGGCTGATCTGCCTGGTACGTCGATGAGGGCCGGATTTATTTGGCGAGATCACTTTGGTTAAGTCTCACGCAGAGACGCTGAGACGCGGGGCCCGCAGAGAATGGACGAGTTTTTGCTCATCTTCAGGACAAAGCGCGGCATATGGATCGACAAGCTCTAAAAATTAAATTCTTCTCTCTGCGACCTCAGCGCCTCTGCCTCTCTGCGTGAGGCAAAAACAACCATGACATCCCCAGGAAGGCTGTTTAGGCTAATCCCAGATTACGGCACACGGCCAGCGTCGGCTGGGCTCGGTTCAGAGTATAAAAGTGCAGTCCAGGCGCGCCGCCTTCGAGCAGACGCCGGCACAGATCAGTCACAACTTCTTCGCCGAAAGCCTGGATTGAAGCCGTGTCGCCTGCCTGATCCCAGGCGCGCAGACGCTTGGCGATCCAGGCCGGAATATCCGCCCCGCACAGCTCGGAAAAACGGGCCAGCCCTTTGTAGTTGGTAATCGGCATGATGCCCGGCACGATGGGGACCGTGACGCCAAGCGCGCACGCCTCATCAATAAAGCGGAAGTAGCACTCGGCGTTGAAAAAATACTGGGTGATGGCACCATCGGCACCGGCTGCCACCTTATCGCGGAAATGGCCCAGATCGGCCTGCGGCGAGCCCGACTCGGGATGATGCTCCGGATAGCAGGCGACCTCGATGTGAAAGCGTGAACCCCAGTGCTGGCGAATGTAGCGCACCAAATCCAAGGCGTAATCGAAGACGCCACTGCGTCGCCCGGACGGCCGGTCTCCGCGCAACACAACCAGCCGCGAGATGCCGGCTTGGTCATATTGCGCCAGCAAGGCGCGAATGCTCTCTAGATCTTCCGACATGCAGGAGATATGCGGCGCAACCAGTAAGCCATCCTGCTGCTGAATCTCCAGCACCGTACCGACCGTGCGCGAGCGGGTGGAGCCGCCGGCGCCAAAAGTCACCGAAACATACTCCGGTCCAATTGCAAGCAAGCGCTTCCGGGCGCGCCGCAGTGAATCGGCCTGCGCCTCATCCTTGGGCGGGAAGAATTCGAAACTCAGCTGCATGGCGACCCCACAAAGAGATACCGCCGGCCGACGGCCGCGCCAGGGCGCGCTCCGTCGACCGGCAGGCTGACCCGACTCAATAGCGGTAGTGGTCGGCCTTGTACGGCCCTTCCACCGCCACGCCGATGTAGTCGGCCTGCTTGGGCGTCAGCTCGGTCAGACGCGCGCCGATCTTGGCCAGGTGCAGCCGGGCCACGCGCTCATCCAGGTGCTTGGGCAACACGTAGACCTCGTTATCGTAACGGTCGCCGTTCTTCCACAGCTCGATCTGGGCCAGGGTCTGGTTGGTGAAGGAATTCGACATGACGAAGCTGGGGTGGCCGGTGGCGCAGCCCAGGTTGACCAGGCGGCCGCGGGCCAGCAGGATGATACGCTTGCCGTCAGGGAAGATGACGTGGTCGACCTGCGGCTTGATCTCCTCCCACTCGTACTGCTCCAGGCTGGCCACGTCGATCTCGTTGTCGAAGTGGCCGATGTTGCAGATGATGGCCTGGTCCTTGGCCCGCAGCATGTGCTCGTGGCGAATGACGTTGTAGTTGCCGGTGGCGGTGACCAGAATGTCGGCGGCTTCGATAATGCCCGGATCGTCGATATTGACCACCTTGTAGCCTTCCATGGCCGCCTGCAGGGCGCAGATCGGATCGACTTCAGTCACCCAGACGTTGGCCGACAGAGCGCGCAGGCTCTGGGCCGAGCCCTTGCCCACGTCGCCGTAGCCGCAAACGATGGCGGTCTTGCCGGCGATCATGACGTCGGTGGCGCGCTTGATGGCGTCGACCAGCGACTCGCGGCACCCATACAGGTTGTCGAACTTGCTCTTGGTGACCGAGTCGTTGACGTTGATGGCCGGGAACTTCAGCGTGCCTTCCTTCTGCATGCGGTACAAGCGCAGGACGCCGGTGGTCGTCTCTTCGGTGACGCCCTGGATGTTTTCCAGCGCGTCGGTATACCAACCCTTGTTGATTTCCAAACGCTTGCGGATGGCGGCAAACAGGGCGCGTTCTTCTTCACTTTCCGGGTTGTCGAGCACGGACGGATCAGCCTCGGCTCGGGCTCCCAGGTCCAGCAGCAGGCTGGCGTCGCCGCCGTCGTCCAGGATCATGTTGGCAGTGCCGCCGTCCGGCCACTGGATGATGCGGTGGGTGAACTCCCAGTACTCGGTCAGTGACTCGCCCTTGTAGGCAAACACCGGAATGCCCTGCGCGGCAATGGCGGCGGCGGCGTGATCCTGAGTTGAGTAAATGTTGCAGGAAGCCCAGCGTACTTCGGCGCCCAGCTCGACCAGGGTTTCGATCAAAACCGCGGTCTGGATGGTCATGTGCAGGCTGCCGGCGATACGCGCACCCTTGAGCGGCTTGCTGTCCGCGTATTCGGCACGGATCTGCATCAGGCCGGGCATTTCGGTCTCGGCGATGGCGATCTCCTGGCGGCCGAAGCGGGCCAAGCCCAGATCAGCAACGTGGAAATCGGTCTCCGTCGGCGCGATGGTCTCGTCGAACAGCACGCTCTTGCGGGTCGTTTCGGCTTTGGCGTTCATAGTGGTTGTCCTTGCAATCCTTGGTTTGACAGTCGCAGACCCGAGGTCGCGACCAGGTGATGGCCCCAAAACTTGTGATCAGAGTCCGGCCGCGGCGCGCAGCGCCTCGGCGCGATCGGTACGCTCCCAGCTAAAGGTTGTAAAGTGGTCGTCGGTTTCCACACCGTCGCGCAGTACTTTGGCGGTCACATCGGTCGGTTCGCGACCGAAATGACCCAGCGAAGCGGTCTGGCGGTACATCGGGTGGAGCAGGTCCAGCATTTTCAAGATGCCGTATGGACGCAAGTCAAAGTGCTCGCGGACCAGCGCTTCAATACGCTCTTCCGGAATCTTGCCGGTTCCGAAGGTGGTGACCGAAATCGAGGTCGGCTCGGCCACGCCGATGGCGTAGCTGACCTGCAGCTCGCAGCGATCCGCAAGACCGGCCGCGACGATGTTCTTGGCCACGTAGCGCGCGGCATAGGTGGCCGAGCGGTCGACCTTGGACGGGTCCTTGCCGGAAAAGGCGCCGCCGCCGTGCCGCGCCATGCCACCGTAGGTATCGACAATGATCTTGCGTCCGGTCAGGCCGGCGTCACCCACCGGACCGCCGATCACGAACTTGCCGGTGGGGTTGATGTGAAACAGAGTCCGATCGTGCAGCCATTCAGAGGGCAGCACCGGGCGGATGATGTGCTCCATCACGCCGGCGCGCAGTTCATCCAGCCCGACCTCCGGGTCGTGTTGGGTTGACAGGACCACGGCATCAATGGCCACCGGCTTGCCGCTATCGTAGCGCAGCGTAACCTGACTCTTGGCGTCCGGCCGCAGCCACGGCAGGGGCGAGCCGGTCTGCTTGCGCACCCGCGTTTGCTGCTCGACCAGGCGGTGGGCGTAGTGAATCGGCGCCGGCATCAGCTGCTCGGTTTCGTTGGAAGCATAGCCGAACATCAGGCCCTGGTCTCCCGCACCCTGGTCCTCCGGCACACCGCGATCCACGCCCTGGGCGATATCCGGAGACTGCTTGCCGATCATGTTGATCACCGAGCAGGTGCGGCCGTCAAAGCCAACCTGCGAGGAGTCGTAGCCGACCTCGACCACCACTTCTCGGATCAACTCCTCCAGGTCGACCCACGCCGACGTGGAGATCTCGCCGCCCACGATGACCGCACCGGTCTTGATAAAGGTCTCGCAGGCAACCCGCGAGTGCGGGTCCTGGGCCAGGATGCCATCGAGTACGGCATCGGAGATCTGGTCGGCCAATTTGTCGGGATGACCCTCGGAGACCGATTCGGAGGTAAACAGGTAGCCGCTCATGGACAATATATCTCTTGATCCGGATGGAAAGATATGCATTGTAGCCCAGCGACTGGGAAGCTGCACGCCGTTTCTTCACGCAAACCGACCCCGCGGGCCAGGGCGGTATGATGCAGGCTGATGTTTGCCGCCATGCGTGAACCTGCGATCGGATGCTTGAATACCCCCTTGAAACACTGATCGCCATTCTTTTTCACGCGATCCTGGCGCCGGCCACAGCCTTGCATGCACTGCTGTTCAAACGCGATCCACGTGCGGCTTTCGGTTGGATTGCGGTGTGCATCCTGTTCCCCCTGGCCGGCCCGCTGCTATACGTACTGTTTGGCCTCAACCGGGCCAGAGGTCGGGCTCAGCGTCTGGGGCTGACCGAGTTCGGCATCGCTCATGAACGCGGCGCAGCCATTGAAAAGCCGCAGCCGCTGCCGCCCGAGATCCGCGAAACTTACGGGGAACTGGCGCGGATTGGCCAGGCATTGAGTCGCCATTCGCTGGTGCCGGGAAATGCGGTCGAACCGCTGATCAACGGCGAACAAGCCTATCCAGCCATGCTGGAGTCGATCGCTACGGCACGGCGCCACGTCCTGCTGAGCACCTACATTCTCGATCATGACCAGACCGGGAGACAGTTCAAGCAAGCCCTGGCAGACGCCGCAACGCGCGGCGTGGATGTGCGCGTACTGATCGATGGCTTTGGCGACTGGTACTCGTGGCCGCGTAGCAGCCACAGCCTGAGGCGAAGCGGGGTCAACGTCGCGCGCTTCCTTCCGCCGCGCTTGCTGCCGCCCAGTCTGGCGCTCAATATGCGCAACCACCACAAGATTCTGGTCGTTGACGACCAGGTCGGCTACACCGGCGGCATGAACCTGGGCGATCGCCACCGGGTCGACAAAACCGATAACCCACGACCAACCGCTGATCTGCATTTCCGCCTGCAAGGGCCGGTGGTGACCCAATTGCGCCAGGAGTTCCTCCGCATGTGGCGGTTCACGACCGGGTCGGAAGATGAACCCGCCGCGCAGCCAAGTCACAGCGCGGGGGATTTGCTGTGCCGCACCATTACCGACGGACCGGACGAAGATCTGGACCGCCTGACCATGTTGCTGATCGCTGCTTTGGCCGAGGCTCGACATTCGATTCGCATCATGACCCCGTACTTTTTGCCACCGCGCGAGCTGGTCGGCGCCATCCAGGCCGCGGCCCTGCGCGGAGTCGACGTGCTTGTTGTTCTGCCGGAAAAAAACAACCTGCCCTACGTACACTGGGCCACCCGCAACATGCTGTGGGAGCTGTTGTTTCGGGGCGTACGGGTGGTTTACCAGAGGCCGCCATTTCACCACGGCAAGCTATTTGTGGTGGACTCTGAATACACGCTGATCGGCAGCACGAACTGGGATCCTCGCAGTCTTCGATTGAACTTTGAGCTGCAAGTCGAGGTCTACGGGGCCGATTTTGCTCATCCCCTGATCGAAAGTATCGACAGGGCGGCCGCCGTGGGACGGCCCGTAACCCTGAGTGAAGTCGATGGACGGCCATTCCCCGAGCGCTTACGCGACTCGTTCTGTTGGCTGTTTTCGCCGTATCTTTAGGGACAATCACTTTCAAGAGACGAGTCGACCCCATGGCCGATCAGCGTTTCATCCGCAGTTACGCCGCGCTTGAGCGGCATCGCCAGGAGATGCATGCCGCCGCCCGGCTCAGACGCCGGCGCCTGGCCGTCGTGCTGCTGGGCGGCCTGACAGCGACTGGGGTCGCTTACTGGGTGATGCCGCCCCTGGCCCTGCTGGTCGCCGGGGTTGCCGTACTGACTGGTTTTTTCACCGGAATCAGCGGCTCGAGTTCGGTTCCCGCGGACCAGATGAGTGGAGCCGAAGGCGAAGCAAAAGTGCTGCGAGCTTTGCAGGAGCTGCCGGACGACTTCACGATTTTCAACCAGCTGCAGATTCCGGACGCCAGCCTGCCGAATGGCCGGCGAGAACTCGATTTCCTGGTCGTCGGGCCGAGCGGACTGTTCATCATTGAGGTCAAGAACTCGCGCGGATTGATTTACGTTCGCCCGGACCAGCCGCACTGGCCTCTGGCTCACAAAGCCGGATGCGGTGGGCGACCGGGCTGGAATGCCGTTGCCAATCCGCTCCATCAGGTCAGAGCGCAGGTGGCCGCGCTGGATCGGTGGCTGCTGATGCACGGCCAAACGGCTACGATCCACCCGTTGCTGTGCTTTGCCCGCTCGGATGTGGCGCTCAAGGATCGGGAAGACTCGCCCATCCCCGTGCTCACCGCGCCCGAACTGGCCGAGTATCTGAGCGACATGACCCGGCAGGGCCGCCTCCAGCGCCCGGAAAGGCTGCTGGGATTGCTGTCACAGCAGCGCGCCGGCACGGCCGCTGTACCGGCCTGAGGTGCCGCGGCCGTGCAGGTTCACACATTGACGATTGTCTTTCTGAAACATTAGAAAAGGGTCTTGGTAAACTTCGCCGCCATGCGCGACACGATATTTCTCATTCTTCTGCTTGCTTTGCTGTGGCTGGCGATCTCGGGCCTTTACAAGGCGCCCATCTTGCTGTTGGGGCTGGCCAGCGTGGTACTCGTGACGTGGCTGGTCATCCGCATGCGAATCATCGGGGAGGAACACAACCCCACCGTCTTTGCGTGGCGCCTGCCTCGCTTCTGGCTATGGGCGCTGCGCGAAATTGTGGTTTCCAACATTCATGTGGCGCGACTGGTTTTTCGCCCGGAGCGGATCAGCCCGCGTATCGTTTACCAGAATGTCCAGTTCAAAAGACCCCTGGGCAAAGTCATCTACGGCAATACCTGCACCCTGACGCCGGGCACGGTGACGGTGCAGCTGACCCGGACCGGCACCGTAATTCATGCGCTGGACGCCAAGTCGGCGGAATCTCTCGGGCAGCTGGAACGCAAGGTGCACTGGCTGGAAGGTGAGTCTGAACCCGTCACGCCCGAGAATGGCCGGCAGCATCGTCAGCACACCGGGCAAGCCGATCGTGAAGACAAGCGTCAAACCCATGGTCGGGAGGCTGGGCAATGACAACAACGGTACTGGTTCTGGCCACGCTGGCCGTGTTTGCCACCATGGGCCTGGCCCTGGTGCGCGCCTTGAAAGGGCCGACGATTTACGACCGTATTCTGGCCGTCAATGTGTTCGGCACCAAAACCGTGCTTATTGTCGCCCTGATCACCTTCATTACCGGACATTTCGATTTGATCGACATTGCGCTGGTCTATGCGCTGATTAACTTCATCGCCATCGCGACCATCCTGAAGCTGGTCAAGACCCGCAACCTGGCCAGCGCCTCACCGGACGATGCCGGTGATGTTTGAGACCATCATCGATATTGTGTCCTGGTTGCTGCTGCTGGCGGGCGGCGCCTTCGGCATCATCGGCGGCATCGGCCTGCTGCGATTCCCCGACTTTTACTCCCGCCTGCACGCCGCGGGTCTGACCGAGACCCTGTGCGCCATCTGCATCATTTTTGGCCTGGTGCTGCAGGCTGGTGTCAGCCTGCTGGCGCTGAAACTGCTGCTCATCCTGTTGTTTTTGCTGTTCACCGCACCAACGGCCACGCACGCGGTAGCGCGCTCGGCGATGATCGATGAAGTTGACCCGATCTTGTCGGACGACTCTCCGCGCCTGGTCGAATTCGAGGATCGGCCATGATCGAGAACCTGATCGACGTTGCCCTGCTGGTGTTCCTGGTGATCCTGGCGATTACCATCGTTCGCATCCGCGACCTGTTCGCCGCCGGGATGATGTTTGCCATTTACTCGCTGTTGTCCTCGGCCTTGTTTGCCGTGCTCGACGCCGGCGATGTGGCCCTGACCGAGGCGGCGGTGGGCGCCGGCATCAGCACGCTACTGGTGCTGGCCTGCCTGGCCCTGGTTCGGCGCTATGAGCATCCGACCGGCGGCCACAACCTGATCGCCCTGATCGTGGTGCTGATCACCGGGGCATTGCTGGTCTATGCGACCCTGGATTTGCCCGAGTTCGGCGCTGCCGACAACCCGGCCCAGGTCCACGTCGGCCCGTTCTACATCGAAAACACCTACCCGGACATGGGCATTCCGAATATGGTGGCCGCGGTGCTGGCCAGCTACCGCTCCATCGACACCATGGGCGAAGTCTTTGTGGTGTTTGCCGCAGCGCTGGCCGTCTACGCGCTACTGTCGGTGCGGCCGCACAAGAACATGCCGGGTGTGCGACGCCGCCCGGTCAAGCGCCTGAAGTCGCCGCGGCAGGCCGAGGCTGATCCGCCGGTTGCGGGCAAGGAGCAAGCCCCATGATGGACAACGGCATTCTGCGCGTCGTCGCCCGTTTCATCATCCCCTACATCCTGCTAGTGGGCCTGTACGTGCAGTTCCACGGCGAGTACATGCCCGGCGGCGGCTTCCAGGCGGGCATCGTCTTTGCCGCCGGCTGGATTCTCTTTGTGCTGATCTACGGGCTGGACCGCGGGCTGGAAGTCATACCACTCGAGGTCATGTACCGACTGTGTGCCGGTGGCGCCTTGCTTTATGCGTTCACCGGACTGGTGGGCGTCCTGCTCGGCGGCAAGTATCTGGAGTTCGCGCCGTTTTTTGAAAGCAGGCATGCCGCCCACCAGACCGGCATCATCATCGTCGAATTCGGCGTCGGCCTGACCGTCGCCACAGTGGCGATGTTGCTGTTCACTCTGTTCACCCGTCGTCGCGCCGAGTGGGACGAGGCGCTGGAACAGAACGAGGACACCGAGACATGACGCTGCTCGGCATTTCCCACTACTGGTTCGTCATCGTACTGATGATGCTGGGCTTTTACTGCGTCATCGCGCGCGGCAACATGATCAAGAAGATCATGGGCCTGAATCTGTTTCAGACCTCGGTGTTCATCCTGTTTGTCGCCGCCGGCAAGGTCATCGACGGCTCCACACCGATCCTGCGCGACGGCGTGGAGGTTTATGCCAACCCACTACCACACGTCATCGTACTGACGGCCATCGTGGTCGGCGTGGCCATCACCGCAACCGGTCTGGCGCTGGCGGTGCGTATCCAGGAAGCCTACGGCACCATCGAGGATGACCATCTGGGCGACGACGTCGATGGCGACGACGACTGAGCGAACCAAGCGATGACCATGACGCTGATCGATCTGCTGCCCTTCATCGTGCTCACCCCGCTGATCGCATCGGGGATCGTGGCGCTGTTGCCGGGACGGACCTTGCCTTTTGCGGTCACCTTGCTAGCCTGCGTCACCAGCGCGGTCATTGCCGCGTTCGTGCTGCCGGCCGCCATCGCCGGCCCACCACTCTCCTATCCGTTCGGCAACTGGCCGCCGCCGTTCGGCATTGAATATCGGGTCGATGCCGCCAACGCCTTTGTCGCTCTGCTGGTGGCGGGTATGTCGGCGGTCACCCTGCTGTGGGCGCCGAAGAGCGTGGCGGTTGAGATTCACGGCCGTCACGGCACCTTCTATGCCCTGTTCCTGCTGGCCGTGGCCGGCCTGCTCGGCATCACCCTGACCGGCGATACGTTCAACCTGTTCGTGTTCCTGGAAATCTCGTCGCTGGCCTCTTACGCCTTGATCGCCTACGGCAAGGATCGTCGCGCCCTGCTGGCGGCCTTCCGCTACCTGATCATGGGCACGGTCGGCGCGACCTTCCTGCTGATCGGGATCGCGTTTCTGTACATGACCACGGGCACGCTCAACATGGCCGATCTGGCCGAGCGCCTGCCCGAACTGCGTGACAACAACGCCGTTCGCGCAGCCCTTGCCTTCATCATCGTCGGCATGGGGCTGAAGCTGGCGCTGCTGCCGCTGCACCTGTGGCTGCCCAACGCCTACGCCTACGCGCCCAATTTCGTCACCGCCTTCCTGGCCGGCACCGCCACCAAGGTGGCCCTGTACGTGATGGCGCGCTTCATCTTCACCGTGTTCGACGCCGACTACAGCTTCGTGGTCGTGCCGCTGGCGGCGGTACTGATGGTGCTGGCCGTGGCCGGCATGTTCG
>SLJA01000279.1 GCA_007135355.1 Wenzhouxiangella sp. | reverse complement strand
CTGAAGCCGGCTTGGGTTTTGTTCATGATGGAGGATGAAAGCCATCATGAAGCTCGACGATTTGACGACGGTGGGGCAACTCGAGGATTTCCTGAGCGGGACCCAGGCTGTGGCCTTTGCGGTGATCAGCGACAAGGACGCCGGGTACCGCTGGATTCAGGGTGAATTGGTCCGATTTGACTACCTGGCCTGCCCTCGCCAGCACAAGGGTGTGTTGATCCGCTACCTGATGAAGGTCAGCGGGTATTCCCGCCAGCAGATGACGCGCCTGGTTGGCCAATACCGCGCCAACGGACGGCTACAGCGCCAGCAGCGCACCGTGACGGGCTTTTCCCGCCGCTACACTGTCGAGGACATTCGCCTGCTCGCGGCCATGGACGAGCGCCACGAGACGCCCTGCGGTCCGGCGGTCAAGAAGCTCTGTGAGCGAGCCTATGGGGTTTTCGGCCAGACCGAGTACGAGCGTCTGGCCAGGATCTCGGTCAGCCACCTGTACAACCTGCGCCAGTCTGCGACCTACACCCGGCAGCGGCGCCACTTCGAAAAGACCCGACCCAAAACCTCAACCATTGGTGAACGACGCAAACCCCGACCCAACGGCCAGCCCGGCCACATCCGGATCGACACCGTTCACCAGGGGGATCAGGACAAGCGCAAGGGGGTCTATCACATCAACGCCGTTGACGAGGTGACCCAGTTTGAGGTGGTTTGCAGTGTCGAGAAGATCAGCGAGTGCCACCTGATCCCGGCACTGGAGCAGATGCTCGACGCCTTCCCCTTCACCCTGCGCGGATTCCACTCAGACAACGGCTCGGAATACGTCAACGGGCGGGTCGCCGGGCTGCTCGACAAGCTGCGCATCGAGTTCACCAAGTCTCGCTCCCGGCACAGCAATGACAATGCCTTGGCCGAGAGCAAGAATGCCGAAGTGGTCAGAAAACAGTTCGGATACAGCCATATCCCGCAGCGCTGGGCGCCCCTGATCAATGACTTCAACCGCGACCACCTCAATCCCTACCTGAACTTCCACCGGCCCTGCTTCTTCCCCGAAATCCGGACTGATGCCAAGGGCAAGGAACGCAAGGTCTACCGCTATGAGAACCTGATGACGCCCTATGACAAGCTCAAATCACTGCCGGGCGCCAAACACTGCTTGAAGCCCGGGCTGAGCTTTGCAATACTCGACGCAGTTGCGCTTCAGATCAGCGACAACCAAGCCGCGGAGCAGCTCCAGAAAGCCCGCAAGAAACTCTTCAACACTATCCATGAACCGAACCTGAGAACCGGCTAACTCTGACTAGCTCCTTCAGACTCATTTAAGGATTGGAAAATACTGTGGTCGTAGTCCAATATCAGCGGGGCATGGTCGGAGAAGCGCTGGTCCCGGTAGATCTGTGCCGTTTGGATCCGATCCTTCAAACCCCGACTGACCACCTGGTAGTCGATACGCCATCCCACGTTGTTGTCCCAGGCCCGGCCGCGATTGGACCACCAGGTGTAGCGCTCCGGGCGCGGATCGACCTCGCGGAAGGCATCGACCAGGCCGACCGGCCCGAATACTTCATCCATCCAGGCGCGTTCCTCGGGCAGGAAGCCGGAGTTTTTCTGGTTCGACTTCCAGTTTTTCAGGTCGATTTCCTTGTGGGCGATGTTCCAGTCGCCGCAGATCACATAGTCGCGGCCGTCAGCGGCCAGTTCCTCAAGGACGGGTTTGAGATAGTCCATGCACTCGAACTTGAACTGTTGACGCTCGTCCTTGGAACTGCCGGACGGCAGGTACAGGGAAATGATGCTCAAACGACCGAAGTCGGCGCGCAGCCAGCGCCCTTCCCGGTCGAATTCATCCCAGCCCAGGCCGTAGCGGACCTGGTCCGGCTGGACGCGTGAGTACAAGGCCACGCCGGAGTAGCCCCGTTTCTCGGCATCGTGGTAATAGCAGTGGAAACCAGTCGGGAAGAACGCGCCGTCGGCCAGCTGCGGCAGCTGGGCCTTGGTTTCCTGAATACAGACGAAATCGGCCTCCTGGGTCGGTAGCCAGTCGAAAAAACCCTTGCGGGCGGCCGATCGGATGCCGTTGGCGTTGAGACTGATGATGCGCATGCGAACAATCGGGGACGATTGGGAAGGCCCGCTATGGTAGCGCCTGACTGCGGAAAACAGAGCGGTAGTCAGTTCGAGACGCGCACGCGCATGCCGTCGCGGTGGTGGTCGGCCGGATGGGCGATGACGCGCTGTCCGGGCTCCAGTCCATGCAGGATCTGGGTGCGCAGGCCGCTGCGCCGGCCGGGATCGACGGCGCGTCCTTCAGCACGGTCCTCTTCGATCACGTAGACATGCCATTCGCCGTCGCGCCGGAACAGGGCGCTGGACGGCACCTGGATCACCTCGTCGTCTTCCCACAGCACGAAGCGCACCTCGACCCGGAAGCCCTCGCCCAGCGTTGCCCATTGCTCGCGATCGGAGGTCATTTGAACCATGACCGGCACGCGCTGCTCTTCCACCCCCAGTGCCGAGACCTGGCGAAAGCCGGCCGGCTCGACCCGGCGCACCCGGCCCTCGAGCATCTCAGCACCACCCCAGCGGTCGATTTCTGCGCGCATGCCGGGACGTACGCGCACCGCGTCCATGCTCAGCAGGTCGACCTGGATTTCCAGATCGTCGAGATTGCCGATCTCGAGTACGCGTTCACCAGCCTGGACCACGCCTTCGCAGCAGCGGTCGCGGCGCAGGATCACGCCCGACACCGGCGAGGCCACGCTCAGCACGCGCTCCTCGTCCGGGCTGCGCGCGCCCTCGGCGATCTCGATCACCGCACGGGCGTTTTCGACCTCGAAGCGCGCTGCTTCCACTGCCGCCCGGGCCGCCCGTTCAGCGGATCGCGCGCGGTCGCGGGCGCTGAGCGCACGGTCCATCTCGGTGGCCGAGACCAGATTGCGCTCGTACAGGGTCTGCTGGCGCTCGTACTCATTGGCGGCAAAACGCGCCTCGGCCTGGGCGTTCTCGTACTCGGCCTCGGCGGCCTGAAAACGGGCGCGCGCGGCCTGCAGGGTCTCGCGCGCCTGCTCGCGGGCGCGGGCGTCCAGCGCCGGGGCCGGACTGGGCTCGATCCGGAACAGCGGTTGGCCGGCCTCGACCGGATCGCCCGGCTCGGGCTCGACCCGGCGCAGGAAACCGCCGATCGGCGCCGAGACGGTGTAGGTGTCGCGCAGGCGCGTGCGGCCCTCGTCCTCGACGTATTCGACGAAGGGCTCCGCCACCACCTCGAAGGCGCTGACCGAAACCGGGGCCGGACGCAGAGCGAGGATCACCAGCGCGACAACAAACACGCCGGCCAGGATCAGGATCAGTTTCTTGGTCTTGCTCATGTCAATGCTTCCTATTCGGTCTTGAGCGCCGAAACCATGTCCAGGCGATTGAGGCGACGCGCGATCAGGCCCATCGAGGCCAGTGCGGCCAGCATCACGGCCAGGGCCGAAAACGCGTAGATACCCGGCGAGAGCACGAACGGCAGCCGGAACATCTCGCTGGCCAGGGCCTGGTTGGCCAGCCAGGCCAGCCCGGTGCCGACCACCCAGCCGATCGGGATGGCCAGTGCCACCAGCACCACCATCTCGCCGGCCAGGATCCAGCCGACCTCGGCCCGGGTGTAGCCGAGCACGCGCAGCGAGGCCAGCTCGCGCTCGCGCTCGGCAAAAGCGATGCGCGCATTGTTGTAGACCACGGCGAAGGCCACGGTTGCCGCCAGCGCCAGCAGAATGCCCATGAAGGCCAGGAAAGTCTCGCCCAGGTAGCCGCGGATGTTCTGCTCGGCCTGAGCGATCAGGCCGATGCTGGCGATCCTGGGGTGCTCCCACAGGCGATCGAACAGTTCCGGCTCCAGCGCGCGGTCGGTCAGCAGCCACACGCCGCTGATGGCCGGCCCCTCGCGCAGCGCGCGGTTGAGCGCGCGCCGCTCCATGTACACGCCGGTGCCGAAGGGTTCATCGACCAGCTGCACCAACGCGATCTCCAGCACGCGCCGGTGGCCTTCCATGATTTCCACTTCGACGCTCTGGCCAGGCCTGAGACCCAGATCCTCGGCCAGCCAGCTGGTCATCGCCAGGCCTTCCTCGGGCAGGCTTTGCGGCCGGTAGGCGGCATCGAGCAGCTGATTGAGCCGGGGCGTGGGCTCGAGTCCGCGCAGGCTGGTGCGATGCTCGCGGTGACCGGCGCGCAGGCGCACCGGCACGGCGCGGTAGGCCTCGACCTGGCGCACACCGGGCAGCGCGCGCAGCTCGGCCAGGGCGCGCTCCGGCGTGGGGTCGGTAAAGCTCACGTGCACGTCCATTAAAAGGACCTTGCCGTACTGCACGTCCATCATGTGGTTAACCGAGCCGAACTGGTAGCTGCCGAGGAGGACCAGGGCGCAGGACAGGCCGATCCCCAGGGCCGACATCGAGGCCTTGAAGCGGTGCCGACCCAGGTTGCGCAGGATGATGCGGGTCGGCTGGTCGAGCAGGCGCTCCAGGTGGGTGCGCTCCAGCCAGCCGCGCTTGAAGCTCTCCGGCATGGGCGGGCGCATGGCCTCGGCCGGCTGCTCG